>JAPLYR010000052.1 GCA_026395455.1 Candidatus Roizmanbacteria bacterium
GAATCACTCACGCTCTCAGACTTGCACGATGGAGAAGAACCAGACCATAATTCACAGGACGAAATTATACGGGACATGAACAGAGACTATCTTACTGGGGGGGAATTAAGTGCTGAAACAAAAGCAAAAATGAAAGCGCAGCATTGGGATGAGTATATTAAAAGTAAAGTAGATCCTTTCAAGACTGTGGCTGAAGATGGAGAAAGAACATATCTTGAGCAAGGGGATGGTTCAATAAAAATATACTTTGCAGATGAAAAACAACTTGTGTTTGATTGGATGAAAAATCAGAAAGTATTTGAAACCCAATGCCCAAAAATACTCATGGACGAGGCACATGTTGCATTTGATAAAAAAACTCCCTATGCGCTTACCAATGAATCTATTTCTCTTTCAGATTACGATGTAAGAGATGGGGTTGCTGACTGGGTTGCTCGATATATGGTTGCACAAAAAATAAAACCTACAGATGTTATCCCAAGTGGAGGACAGGATGAACTCAGGAGCGATGCACTCCGAGCAAGGCTCCAAGCTCTTGATTTTAGCACAATTAAGCTTGCAGGAACCGATGATGAGTCAGTTCAGTTTCGCAATGCAATTGAGATTATTTCAAAGTCACTGGGTATAGCGCCAGAAGGACAACCACACCTACAGGAACAAATATTACATGATCTTCAAACTATTATTCCCCCAATGGGAGAAGATAAACTTCCTCATGGGTTACAAAGATCCAAAAAAGAAATGCGTGATCTTGAGAGAAGAATAAAAAAAGTTAAGTTAAATATAATGACCGACAATACAGATGGAGAACTGAAGAAAAAGCACCAGGCAGAGCTCCAAAGTCTTCTCGATGAAAAAGATATAGCTTTGCGAGCAAACGCAGAATCTGAGGAGCGGTATGGACTGCAAAAAACAGATACTGAACTGAGTGATCTTGATAGAAGGATAAAACATACAAGATTGAACATTATGTTGACTGGTCGTGATGGGGGAGAGGCACATGAAAAATATAAAGTTGAACTTCAAAGCCTTCTTGCAGAAAAAGACAGCTCACTTCGTGCAAATGAAACAGAACCAGAGGATCCTCATCAGCTCTATATGTCTGAAATAATAACCGACCTTGCACGATTTATTCGACTGAAAGACAAACAATTTATCGATAAAGATGAAGGAGTTGTTATCCGAGATTCTTATGTCGATGAGTTGATGGAACAGCATAAATATGAGCCACGAGTCCAAGCAACCGTCTTGGCACTTGTCGGCAAATTTGAGCCTATTAAACGCAAGGTTGCGTTCAAAACAGATACCTATCCCAGCTTTGTCCATGCTATGAAAGACAATATTGTGGGACTCTCTGGAACTTTAATGTATCCTGAACCTCAAAAGGCACAAATGAAAAAAGGAGGCTTCGCAACTTTCCTTGAACGTGAAACAGGAAGAGAAGTCAAGATGTTAGCAGTACCTGAGATAAAGCCATTTCCACAACCAGAGTTACATATGACCGATGACGAAGTATATTCCAAGCTAGCAAAAGATCTCAAATGGGAACGATTTATCGATACTGAAGTTCGAAAACAAGCAAGACCAACATTGATTGTTGATTTTAATGGGGTAACGAGTGGGATGAAAACATACGAAGAAATGAAGAAACTGTTTGGTGAGGGGAGAGTTCGACTCCTTTCATCCAAGCCAACTGAGGGAGAAGCAGCGCTCAAATACCAACAGGATCTAGATACCTATAGAAGACAATTGGCAAATGGAGAAATTGATGTCCTCGTCTCCACAGGAAGTGCTGCACTTGGAGTAAATTTCGCAAAAGATGACGGGAGTTTCCCAGACTTACGAACCGTATCGCTTGGGCTGCCAGACTCAGAAGAGCGCATCGCTCAAACAATTGGCAGAAGAAGAATGAAAGAAAACGAAACAAAAAATCATTTATGGTACCTATCAATGGAAGCATTAGATACCTCTGTCAGTCTGCTCCAAAGTGAAAATAATATACATCAATTTGATCTGAAAAAAACACAAGAAGAGATGCATCATGCGCTCAATAAAGCTGTTGCAAGTGGAGATCAAAAAAAAGCTGCAAAGCTCGTATTTGACCTTATGAGTGAAACACGAGGATCTCGTGCATCTGATGAAGAGTTCCAAGAGGGATATGATAGTTTAATTAACAATGAGGTAGTCCCATATGCTAAGAAACATTTAGAAACGAAAATTGCTAAAGAACTACTTCATTATGACGATGTCACTATCGACCTTCTTCTTGACGATGAGTTTATCAATGGAAAAAAGGAGCAAAAGCCAACACGTAAACAATTGATTCAACTCGGAGTATTGGATGCCTATTACCAAAGTGTTGGGCTTCCATCGACCTTGTATAACGATATAATGGCACAACAAATGTTGGCACAGGC
>JAPLYR010000081.1 GCA_026395455.1 Candidatus Roizmanbacteria bacterium
ACTACATCGGAGTGTTCTATTAATGCAGAAACGTATTGTGCAGCAGTTTCAATTGTTTTCAAATGGCGTTTATCAGGTTCGACTTTTGCCCGTTCTCCAAGTCCCCCACAGCCTCCTGGTGGTTCACCCGTCTTAACGGTTTCTCCATCATAATGTCCATTTACGAGTACTGCTTTTGCAGCGTAGTGACCATATACAAATGAAAAGGGATCATCAGCAGTCTCTTCTCGTGTATTCGCGGATGCAATTGAATTAAGAGCAACGATTCCAGGTCTTCCCAGTACATCTGCGCTTGAAACACGTGCATCTCCACAGTCATGGGTAACAATAAGGTTGTGTGTCCTTTTTGCCTCTTCCCAAACAGCCAAAAGTTCTCTTGACCTAGGTAACTCATTATCCTTCATTAACATTTCGGGGGTTATTATGAGCATATTTTTTCTTGCCATTTCTCGTATATTAATTGGTTTAGACTCAGCCATAGAACATTTATTATATCAAATCATTCCCAATCTGAACCCTAATTTCTTGCAACAATCGCTCCATCACAGATAAATTGTGATATGAAAGTAGCGTGTACCCCAAGAGTTCACGTTGTTTGAACAAATGGTGTAGATATGCCTTACTATAGTTCACACAAGTTGAACAATTACATTTTTCATCAAGTGGGGTAAGGTCTGATTTATAAACTGCCTTATTCACATCTAATTCGTATGATCCACGATTTCCTTCAAGATACGCCAAAACTGCTTGTGTTTGATACGCAATACCCATTCGAGCAACTCTTGTTGGTTCCACACAATCAAACGTATCAATTCCTTGTGTTACCAAATCTACTATATCATCCACCTGCCCAACACCAAGCAAATGAACTGGACGATCATTTGGCAGATAGGGAGCTACCCACTTCACTTGACTGCGCATTTCTTCTTTTGTCTCTCCAACTGACACTCCTCCAATTGCGATTCCGGGAGTATTTTGAGCAACAACAAACTCTGCAGACTTCTTTCGCAAGTCTTCAAATGTTCCGCCTTGGATAATGCCATATAAAAATTGGTGGTTAGTGGCTAGTGATTGGTGATTAGTTGGATTTTTAGCTTCCAACTCTCTATGAGTAATGCATCTTTTTAACCATTCATGTGTTCTATTCATTGCTTTTTCCGTATATTCGTGAGTTGCAGGATAGTAAGTACATTCATCAAATGCCATATTGATATCTGCTCCAATTGCGACTTGAAAATCCATAGATGTTTCAGGTGTAAAGATAATCTTTTGACCGTCATAAACTGAACGAAATATAACTCCATTTTCATCAATTTTTTCAACGAGTGGCTCCTCTTCACCTCTTACTCGTGCTTTTCGCTGTTCCTTTTGCCTTAAAGCAAGCGAGAATACTTGAAAGCCACCTGAGTCAGACATGAGGGGAATAGAATATTTTGCAAGCGCATGAACTCCACCGGCTTTCTGCAATACATCAACGCCAGGATGGGTTACTAGATGATATGTATTAACAAATGAAAGTTGAATAGTAAGATCTTTTATCTGCTCTTGAGTTAAGCCTTTTATTGTCCCTTTTGTCCCCACAGGCACAAATGCAGGAGTTTGAACCACTCCATGATCTGTTGTGATTGTGCCAAGACGTGCTTTTGACCTTGTAGATCGATGGTTTACTTTAAAAAAGGACATACAAGGTATTATAAATGAGAATTGATAAACAATCACATAAACAATTGGGTGTAGTATTTTGCATATTTGACAGGAGATGTCCTGTTTGAGCACTCGAATCATCCTTGTGTGAGTTCATCGGATGGAAAATATGCAAAATACGAAACATATATCTTATAAAAAAGACGCTGGTTTCCCAGCGTCTTGTTATTTTCTATCAAAAACTCAGATTATTTATATTTATTCTTTACTTGGAATAAGATATAAAGTCCGATAAGTCCCCCGATTATGGCACCCCCAAAACTCCCTTGTAATACTGATGCGACAAATGAAACAAGTGATGAGTAGTACATAAGTCTCCATGCACCCATTGATCGTTTAAAAAGTCCCGAAATTGCTAAACCCTCAAAAATCGCTACAATAACAAAGCAAACTATACCCAAATAATATCCTATTCCATAAGACATCATATATGAAGCACCTAAAAGTGCACTGAAGGGACCCATTAAAGCTCCAATACCTAATATGGGCAGTACTGTAGAAACTGAAAATATCAAACCAACAATGGCTAGATAGGGAGCAAATGAAACAAGAGTTTCTTTAATATTTTCTGGCATTTCTGGAGCTTTCTTTCCTAGGTATTCGTCAAAAATTGACTCTAACTGATTAAGTGAAGCTTTATAATCTGGGGCTTTAGATGTACTCATAAATATAAATGTGAAATTAATAAATAGTTAATTCACTATCCTGATAGTACCCTAGGGAAGAACAAAATTCAAGCTCCATATTAAAATGAGTAAATAATATACGATCCGTTTATTATTATTTTATTGCTTCATCGTACCTTTGTACTTGGTACGAGGCGCATAAAATAATAATAAACTCTACATTAGAAAATGACTTTTTATGTTTCGCAATTCGAAACAATATGCTCAACACCTGACCTTTTTACCAGTGAGATTTTAGGGTGGGTGGGAAAAACGAAGCAAAAGACGTCACTGTGAGCATATGTGAGAATTGTAGAAAAATACAACTATAGAATAAGCATTGCATCCCCAAATGAATAGAATCGAAACTTGTTCTTCTTTGCAAATTCATAGAGTTCTAGTATTCTTTTTGGGGCTTTCTTATACTCTAAAAATGCGTCAACAAGCATCATAAGAGACGAGCTTGGGAGATGAAAATTAGTGATTAGATGATCAACAACTTTAAACTCATAAGGAGGAAGAATAAATAAATCTGTTTCTCCGCGGAGTCTTCTTTCATCGCCTTTAGGGTATCGACCAATGGATTCTAAGGTACGAGCTACTGTTGTACCAACCGCTGTAATATCAGAGTCTAGTTTTAAAGTATGTGGCGTTTCATACCACTCATGATGAAGAGTTTTTGTCTTGAGATTTTCTTCCGTGAGGGGAGCAAATGTACCTAATCCAACGTGAAGAGTAATATATTGCTTTTTAATCCCAGCTTTTTTTAAACTATCAAAAACTGCTGGGGTAAAGTGAAGTGAGGCAGTTGGTGCAGCACTTGACCCTCTTTTTTTTGCAAACACTGTTTGATATTTCTCTAGGAGCTCATCTCGGGATAATGGAGAGTTTTTAATATAGGGAGGGACTGGCATCACCCCATATAGATCAAGTTTGTGAAGTAGTGCGTCAGCTGAACCATCCCACTCAACATAGAAAAGTCCTTCTTCTTGTTTTTGGATTGTCACAAAGGTCTTATCAGGAAAATAGAGTTTATCCCCCACTGTTCCCTTGCGATCAAGGAAGCAGGGAATAGGTCCTTCAGACAGTGTAATCCATTCATTCACTAAAAATAAGACAACTATTTTCCCCCCCGTTTCCTTAAAAAGCGTCACCCGTGCAGGTATCACCTTCGCGTCGTTTAAGGTAAGAGCGGTAGAAGGGGGAAGATAGGTAACTAAATGTGAGAATGTATCGATAATTACTTCGTTTGTCTTCGTGTTATATATCAATAATCTACTTGAATCACGCGGATTTGCCGGTTCCTGGGCGATTAATTCTTCTGGCAAATCATACCAATACTCGTGCGCAATGTCTGTCTTCATATTCAATTGTTTACTTTTTCTTTAACTCCAATTTTTGAAACCATTTTTTTCGAAACATAAGTGCAATCACAGCATATACTCCAATGTCTGTCCAACTATCGTCAACTCCCTCATTTTTTGGCTTCTTCCCTGTGCTTAAAATATTTTTTAGTCTGTTAAGTTTGTCACTTTCCCGAAAAACGATACCCAACTCCCCTGTATCTAAAATATTTCCTTTCCCGTAGTCTTTATGTTTTTTTATAAATACCTCTAACATCTCTTGCGTTATGAGGCTAAATGCTTCTTCTAGTGAGGTAGGCTTCTTCATTTTTCTAAGTCTAAAAACGTGTAGGCGAGTCCCTCGGCAGTTTTTTTATCTTCCTTCCCTACTACTTTTTTAAAGTTACTGTAATCTGGAAAATAGGTGTCCCCTTCAAACGTTTCATGAACAAGTGTGAGATGAAGTTTATCTGCTTTTTCTATTGTTTGGTTAAATATGGATGCTCCTCCTGACACAAACACCTCTCCCCCATCCCCCACTGCTTCCCTTTCTTTTTCAACTCCAACATTTAATGCATTCTCAACTGAGCTTACGACATAACAATTGGGCACATCTGTTACGTAGTTTTTGTCTCTACTTACAATAATGTGCTTTTTTTGTAGTATGCGAGAATTGAATCAAATGTTGTACGCCCCATGATGACCGTATGGTGAAGTGTTAAATATTTGAAATGAAGTAAATCATCTTTAATGTGCCAAGGAATTCTGTTTTTATTCCCTATTACTCTATTCTCAGACATGACCGCAATAAGTGAGATTATCATTTCTTCTTTTTTTCAAAATAGCCACCAGATACTGAAAGAGCAGCCTTGATTGGTGGGTGGAATTCATAATTGTTTAGATTGACATATTTTGTTTTGAAGCCATTTACTGTCTTAAAAGGATGAGTGAATAAAATGGTAGGAAATGGAAGTGGCTTTCGTTTTAACTGTTCTTTTACTTGTTCCAAATGTATTTCATAGATATGAACATCTCCAAATGTGTGGACAAATTCACCAGGTTCATATCCTGTTATTTTTGCAAGAATTAAAGTTAATAATGCATAAGAAGCAATGTTAAATGGCACACCAAGAAATATGTCTGCGCTTCGCTGATAGAGCTGTAGTGACAATTTTCCATCAATAATATTTACCTGATACATGTTGTGACATATAGGAAATCGAGAAGCATCCTTTTTAACTGCCATTGTGTATAAATATTCCGGATTCCATGAATTCACGATAAGATTGTGAGCATTCGGGTCATCTTTTATCTCTTGTATCACCCATTTCAATTGATCTACAGTTCTTCCTGTTCTAGTAGGCCATCTCCTCCATAGTTCTCCATATATTTTTGGAAGATTCCCCCATTTTTTAGCAAATTTTGTGTCTGATTCAATGCGCGCAATAAACTCTTCTTTACTTAGGTTTCCACCTTTTTTTTCAACGTATATTTTATATGGATAATCATCCCATATATGCACTTTATTCTTCACTAAGTATTCAATATTTGATTGTCCAGAAAGAAACCAATAGAGTTCATGAAGTACACCCTTCCAATACACTTTTTTTGTCGTGAGAAGCGGAAATCCTTCAGAAAGATCAAATCGAAGTTGTCTTCCAAATACACTGTAAGATGCATCCCCTGTTCCTCTATCTACTTTTCGTACACCATTATCTAAAATGTCTTTTAAAAGGTTGAGATATTGATATTCTGGATGTGTTTTCATAAGAAAATTAATGATTTGAATTCAAATTCAAAATAAGTGTAATATAAAAAACAAAAACTTCAAACCCATTTTATATTTTTATCTATATATATAAACTAGGTGGCTTGATTGAAGGGGCCCGACACGCGCGGAAAAAGTGCAAGCCAGCAGGCTATTGCAGCTTTTGAGCACTGGCGGGAAGTCTCAATCAAGACGGAATCTGGTTTATGTTTTAAATTGTTATATCTGTTTTTCTCTTTTTTCTGTTGTTACTCTTCCCCCTTGCCATTGTCCTTTATATTGTGTTCCTCCCCCATCAACCCATTCAAATTGGGCATGGACAAATCGCGCTCCCATCTCTATTTCAACCACAATTGGACCTTCATTTTTGAGCCCAAATGTCAGTTTTCCACAATATCCCGGTGCCCCATTCCCTGTTCGTAAAAAAAGTCCACTTCGAAATGTAGTTGTGCGAGGTTTAAAATTAACAGTAATATCTAAAGGAAGGTTTACTTTTTCAATCGTGCTGACCAGGAAAAAATCCCCTGGATTAATCTTAATTGTGCGCAACTCCCCTTCTTTATACTCCACAACTTTTTCTATTTTTGGTGTTTCTCTATGGGTTATGCCAAGAAATGCATTACCAGATATTTTAAATACCTCTCCGAGACGAAGATCAAGACCTGCCCCTTCTGGAGTTTTAAGATCTCTCTCCCCTAACCCCTCCACTAATTTTTTTTCTTTAATGAGTTTGAGTAATAATTCAGGTCCGAGTATCATAAAATAAAGACAAATTAATAATGAGATTCATCCAGTTCCACCGCTTTAAAGTGCCCATTTTCATCAAATTCAATCTGCACTATTTGAAAGCCAACTCCCAGTTTTACCACCTCTTCCATTGAGATGTTAAATGCTGTTTCGCGAAGTGCTTCATATAAATATTCTTTATCTACTGAGACAACAGAACTAACTATTTCTTTGTCATATAGCTCCTGCGCAAGCATGTGTAGTCTTTGTGCGGACATATACTCTTGAATGATGTAGGGTCGAACTTTTATCATGCCGTGATCTGAACTAAAACGAGCTTCACGAGGGAGGGTAAAAGGTCCTTTTATACGAAAAATAATGTTGTAGTCTTGAGGCGGGTAATCAAAGCTTTTTGCTTGAAATTTTTCATCGATCGTAAGTCCATATTCAACTCCACATCTATATACAATTCCCTTTTCTTCTGGAGTGATTTCACCCTCGTTTAAAATACATCTTTCTCTAAACTCTTGGATATAATTATTAAACTCATCATTCCTAAGATGTATTGGCTTTATGATATTCATATATATTTACTGTTAAACAAATCACAAATTAGTATTTATATTTCTTCTAGTATACAATATACCCATGCGTGCACCAGTTTATATTTATGATCCTACAATCGCAGATACACAGAGTAAAGTTCGTGGTATTGGGCGCTATTTACAGATATTAAGGGAAAATGCACCTTCTGATTGGATATTTACTGAACATTTGAAGGGGATTCCCTCTCATTCAGTTCTTATCCAGCCTTTCTACACATTCTATCAACCACCTCTCATCACGAAACGCATTACCGATCATCAAATTGCAGTTATTCATGATGTGGTTCCCTTAAAGTATCCTGAACACTACCCTATTGGTCTCAAAGCATTTTTTTATTCACTTATTGAGCGGTTTCACCTTCATTTATATGATCATTTCATTACCGATTCAGAAACAAGTAAAGAGGATATTGCGAGCTATTTGAAAATAAAGAAAGAAAAAATATCGGTGGTATATCCAACATTAGCTCGCTGTTTTTGGGAACATCCCATTCATCGATCTCTTCCCTCTGATTATTGCTTATATGTTGGAGATGGCACATGGAATAAGAATCTTTCTACATTGGCAAGAGCAATAAAAAAAACGAATATAACTTGTATATTTGCAGGGAAGATATTTAGCGATCCAAACCCTGAGCACTATACTCATCCCTGGCAGCTAGACTTGCAACTCTTTTTTAAAGAAGCGATGAATGATAAACGGTTCATTTTTGCGGGTTATGTAACCGATAAAGAGCTGTTAAATTTATATGTACAAGCTAAGCTAAATATATTGTTGTCACACGATGAAGGATTTGGTTTTTCTTATGTTGAAGCCGGGTCTTTAGGGTGTCCCTCACTATTAAGTGACAGACCCATTTTCCATGAAATTGCAGGGACTCATGCCGCATTTGTAGATGAAACAAGCCCAGAAAAAATAGCAGCAACACTTACCTCTCTTGTTGGGAACACCGATAGGCTCAACCAACTTTCTGTTGGGGCTCTAGAACAATCTAGTAAATACAATAGTGAATCCTTCAAAAAAAGACTCCATGAAGTAGTATACCCCTATTAGTCAAGTTTGTTAAATTGGTTGAATCAGTTAATTTAGCAAAGCAAAATTGGTAACAAAATTATATGTAATTCGAAGCAGTATGCCAGGCATGTAGACCTTTTTGCGGTTGCAAGTTGAGAGTGAGGTTTGGAAAAACGATGCAAAACGGCGCTACTGCCGGCATATGCGAGAATTACTCTGACATTTTTACTTATTTAGGTTAAATAGTCTTTTTGCATTCTTTGTAGTCACCTCCGCCACCTCTTCAACTCGTATCCCCTTTAAATCAGCTATATACTGCGCGATTATGGGAATATTTGCAGGAGTATTTGGGTAGAGCCGTTGTGTTTTCAGTGGTTCTGGAAGAAGAAATGGAGAGTCTGTTTCCAAAACAAGCATAGTAAGGGGAACTTTCTTTATAAATGAAGATTTTTCACCTCCATAGGTCACATCACCATCTACTCCGATATATATATCGTGTGCTTGTGCATAACTGAGGAGATCTTCATCTGGTTCACAACAGTGGAATACTGTCCGAAAACGCATTTCTTCGCACCACTCTTGATTGATAATATCGATAATCTCTGTTTTTGTCTCGCGGTTATGGAGAATAAGGGCTTTGTCATATTTTCTTGCAAGTCGTATCTGAGCAATACAATATTCTTTTTGTGCGTTTAAAAATTCATCACTTATCTGATAGTTTTCATATTTCGTATCCTCATACATATGTTTATCTAACCCAATCTCCCCAATTGCAACCACTTTGGGGTGAGTAATCAGTTTTTCAAGCTCATTCATGTCATCTTGCATCGTATTTGACGCTTCTTTATTAAATGTGTGATGAGGATGAATCCCAATAGCAACGTATATTGAGTCATCTTGTTTAGCAATCTCTATAGCTTTCAGTGAAGAAAATAGATCAGTTCCAGGTACTACAAATATTCCAACTCCCTTTTTATGTGACTCCTTAATTACTTGTTCTCGTGTTTTGTTAAACCGTTTAAAGTTAAGATGACAATGAGTATCAATAAATGTTGTATTCATATAGTGAGTTTGATTATAATAGAAACATCATGAAAAAAAGTTGGATATATATATTTCTTTTTTGCTTTCTCTTCTTAACTTTTAATAAAATTACACTTGCAGACTTCAACATCATTAATAGCAATAGTGCTGATCCAGTGGACTGTGTATGGAGTGACTGGGGAACGTGCTCAAAATCTTGTGGAACAGGAATTCAGTGGAGATATATAGCTCTTGAAGCTTCAAATGGAGGAGTGGAATGTACCGGACAATATTATCAGCAATGTAACACTCAACCATGTCCTATCAACTGTGTATGGAGTAGTTGGAGTGCCTGTTCTGTTACTTGTGGTGGTGGAACTCAGACGAGAACCCATACTACTGAGGCGCAATGGGGAGGAGCAGAATGTGCTGGTCCATCTTCTCAATCATGCAATACTCAACATTGTCCTGTGGACTGTGAATGGAGTGATTGGAGCGCCTGTTCGGTTAGTTGTGGAGGAGGGACTCAAACAAGATATCACACGGTAGAAAAAGCATACGGAGGTAAAGATTGTACTGGCAAGTCAAGTCAGTCATGTAATACCCAATATTGTCCAATTGATTGTGTTTGGAGTAATTGGACACCATGCTCTGTCACTTGTGGCGGAGGAATTCAAACAAGATATCATCTTTCTGAAGCTAGATATTATGGAAGAGACTGTGTAGGTCCCTCAACGAATACTTGTAATGAAAATGTGTGTTCCGATATTGGTTCTGGTGGATTTGTAAAACCATCAACATCATCAACATCCTATTCTCCTCCCATTATTATTCTAAGCTCAAATAATGCAGCTCCAACCGCCTACCCAACACGTGTTCCAACAGTAAAGCAGGCAGATGCAAATTTTAATGTTGTTCAGTTGTTTACAAAGCCAACCGCTACTCCTACACCAGTCCTCCCTACTCCTACTACGTATAAGCCTTACCAGCCACCAACGGTTGCTCCAACTAGTATTCATATTCAGCCAACTCCCATTATCCCTACTCCAACGGTAAAACCAGAATCATTTATTCCTAATTCATTAGGATCTCAAACTAATAATGCCAACCAACAAACTTCATATACACTTAATACTCAAATTTTGAAGGATATTAAAGTTGCTATTAATAAGGTCACAAGGACTCCTACGGAAAAACCATTACTTCCTCAGGAACAAAAATTATTAGCGAATAAAGCGGCATCAAGTTCTTATGGAGGTATTGTCGTATCACTTGAACAAAAGACTGGCTCGCAATTTGTCACACAACAAGATGAGCTCACAGTAAAACGAGGAAATCAATTTTTTAGTATTTCAAATCAAGCTACCCCCATCCAAAGTATAAGTAGTCAAAAATCGACTAACACAAAGAGTGAGTTGTCTACTGAACAACTCGAAATCAATGCAAATAACGTTATAGCACGATCAAGTATGGGTCTTTCAATTGATCCCTTAAGTGGAGTTCTCACTATAGACACTCCTACGGGTCCAAAAAAAGTGAGTATTATGCCTGATGAGGCTCTGGGGATTGTACTAGAACTAAAGGCGCTTAATACGAAGGGCGTTGTTGAACCAACAATCCTTCTCGTTAGTGAAAAAGGTTCTCTAATCTATCGAATATCTGGAGAAAAAGTTGAGAAATTCCTTGGCTTTTTCCCTATCTCAATTCGTAAACAAATTCTGGTCTCAGCCGATACAGGAAGTGTAGTTAAAGTTGAACTATCCCTTCTTTCACAGATACTCAGCTTCTTCACATTCTAAATTAAGGATGAGTTGATGGTTCCCTACAGCTGTAGTTTTTCATCTTCATGTTCTTTGTCTTCGATAACACAGACAGATAACATATAAACGTATTTACACATAACAAAGATAGTTATTCTACATAGTCAAGGACTATTTTATTCTAAAGAATGAAGAAGTTAGTCAATACTAGTAAGGTTGACCTCAATGCGGAGTGAGTACTGTTACTTTAGTATTCTTTCTATTGCTGTATCAAGTTGTTTGTCCAGTGAGCGACTGAGTGTATCTCCAGCTGGAATAACATTAACAACCTTTATCTCTGGCTCAATCCCCTTTCCATTAATCCAATCGCCCTTTGGAAGTACCCACTTTGCAACGGTTACATGAAGTCCCATTCCATCTCCAAGATCTATTGCTTCCTGTACTGATCCTTTTCCAAATGATTTTTCTCCAACGAGTGAGGCACGCTTATAGTCTCTGAGTGCTCCTGCCAAAATCTCTGCTGCAGATGCTGAACCTCCATTAATGAGAATTGTCATTGGAATAGAGAGAAGTGATCCTTGTCTTGTCACAAAATAGTCCTTGTTCTCGTAACTCGTTGATTCTTGTTTTACTACAAGCTTTCCTTGGTCTAGAAACTCTCCTGCAAGATATACTGAACTCTCTAAATATCCGCCTGGATTGTCTCGAAGATCTAAAACAAGTCCTTTAATTTCACCTTTTTCCCATTTTGCATTAATATCCGCTACTCCTTGTGCCCATTCGTCAATGGTGCTATCACCAAATTGGTTTAGAGTTAAATAGGCAACGTGATCACAATTATCAGTACATGTTGATAATTTTTCGTCCAACTTTACCTCAACAGATTTGACATGAATTGTATCTCGAACTACATCGACTATAACTTCTTTCCCATCACGTTCAAGTGTAAGATGTACTGTTGTCCCCTTATCGCCACGTACCTTTGACACTACTTGGGTAAGAGGCATTCCAGCAATCACTTCGTTATTAACCTTAACGATAAAGTCTCCTGTTTGAATATGTGCCTTCTCTGCTGGAGAATCTTTGAGAGCCGACATGACTACAACTCTATTTGCCTTCATTCCTAAACTTGCTCCTATACCTTCAAATTTTCCCTCAAGTCCATCCTTTGATTGTTTATTTTCAACAGGAGTTAAGAAGAATGTGTATGGATCCTCAACTGAGGCAACTAAACCCTTAATTGCACCATAATACATCTTTTTTTTATCTATTTTTTTCTGATCGACATACTTTTTTTCCATTGTTTCCCACACTTTCCAAAACATGTAAAAATCAACATCTTTATTATTTGTACTTATGCTTGTGCTCTTGTTTAGAGAAAGTTTATATTCTCCCAATTTATAGCCAGTTCCAAATAAAAGAACAGCCACTGAGGCGATAAGGAGAAGATTGGTTATCTTAAGGTGTGATTTTCCAGTTTTCATAAGGAATAAAGTATGATTGTACTATGACGAGCCTGTGCAAAACAACAGGAAAATTCACCTGATTGTACCTGTTCAAAACTGTTTTTTAGCTTAAACTCTGCCTTAGGAAGTGAAGTTACACCTTCAAACTTGTAGGAGGTGATTAACCCTCTTCCACCGAGTGCCTCAAGTTTTGCAACGTC
>JAPLYR010000079.1 GCA_026395455.1 Candidatus Roizmanbacteria bacterium
AGACTTAGAAAAGCCATTGGTCTTTGAGGTAAACGGATCATTTTCACTTGTTTCCTGGTCTTGATAGGCAAGCATGATTTTATGAATCCAAGGCAGAAAGTGTTCGATTAAAGAAAGACCCTCGGCTCAGAGATACGAGTAGTATGTCCCGCCATAGGCGGGAAGAAGCGAGTTCAATTCTCGTATCCCGCTCACGATGTTGAGTAAAAAAATAGTAGATATTTTTAATACCATAACCGTAACAACGGGTAAGATTGTGGCGGCTCATATCGACAAAAAATATCTCACAGGAAAAGTTGATTTCGTTTCGATCTACGCCAAGTCCCTTCAGGAATTTGAAGAATTTTCACAAGAAATAGCAGCGAATGGAACAATTGCAGATCCTCAACCCAAAGGAAGTTACTATTGGCTGAAAGAACCCCTTCAAACCACAATTGGAACTATTCGTAGATGTAGAGTTCGCAAGTTTGACATGACGCACCCAGAACGTGGATATAACGATTTTGAAGTCGTAGATTTCAAGGCTTTTAAGCTTCGATATATGAACAGTCCCTATTTTTCACTTGTCGATAATCATAATGGAATTGAAATGCTTGAATTTCGCAATCCCCAATATGATGTGCGGGTGTATTTCCCAAACACTCGATTTTAATTAGCATATGTCAAAACTACTTTCACATGATCAACCCTGCCCACACTGCGGACGATATGATAATAGAGGAGTATCTATTGATGCATTCATAATAAAAGATGAAAAAATTCTTTTAGTTAAGCGCGGGTGCGAACCAGACAAAGGTAAATGGGCAACTCCAGGTGGATATATCGGCTGGGATGAATCTGCGGAAGACGCAGTTGTCCGTGAGGTCAAAGAAGAGACGGGTCTTACAGTAACAAGGGTAAGGTTTTTTAAAGTGTATACATTACCCAGTAGACATCCAAAACAGGTTATTACACTTGCTTACATTGTAGATGTTGAAAATATGACAGCAACAAAAGGCGATGATGCAGATGAAGTCAAATGGTTTGAACTCAACAATCTTCCAACACCACTTGCATTTGATCATGAAAAAAATATTAAGGAAGTTATTACAGCTGAACTGCACAGGCAAACATAATTGCCGCTGAAGCAAATCGCACAGCGTATATTTTAAGAGGATGCTTCTCCATAAGAGTTGGCCAGATGAGGGACATTGCAAATGCAATAATCATTGAAGAAGGAATAGACATAATAACAGTCGTTATCCCCACATTTACCTCATATGCTTTGTTCACCGCTAAAAAGGCGATAAGACTGGTAATGGTGACAGCTACAACAGGGAGAAATTGCTTTCTTCTTAAGGTCTTAATATCATTTTTAAATTTTGGATAGGTAAAGAGTAGGAACAATGCAGGAAGGAGTGATGTCCACACTGTTGCATTCCAATATCCAATTTCGGTTATTGTTTTTTTGAGAAAAATACCATACAGTGCTAGGAAAATCATAAAAACAAATGCAATAAGAATGTTTTTGGTGAGGAACGATTTAAAAGAAAACTTTTCATCAAAAGATACCAGCAATCCCATGATAACTATCACCGCGATCAAAAATGTTTTATACGGAGTAAGAGTCTCTCCCAGCATTAAAAAGCCAAAGAGGACGCTCAGTCCTGTTCGAATGTTGTACATTGGCGAAAGAACAGAAACATCAATTCGATATATAGAAATTATATAAAGGATGCAACATATGGCAGAAAGAAGCGAGGTAATAATAAGATTGCCCCATACATGAGGAATCCCCACTTCTGGTCTAAAGTAAAAGGGGATCATAAAGAGGGCAAACATGCCGTTCCAGAGGATATTAAAGAGCCAAGGGTTTTTTATGGCATACTTCCCCGCCAACTTAGTAATAACTGTTTCAAAACCATAGACTGCTGTGGCGATCCACGCATAAGCGACATAAGACATATTGTGTAAGTATACCAATGTAAGCCTCCGTTTGCTATAATCGATTTTATGCAGTGCGTTATTTTACATGGATCATTTGGCAGTAAAGATGGCAATTGGTTTCCATGGCTTAAAAAAGAACTTGAGACAATGGGTCACGTAGTATTTTTGGAACAATATCCAGTTGATGAGTGGGATGATATTAAAAAGGATAGTAAAAATACCATAGAAAACCTTACCTCATGGACTTCTTTTTTTAAAGAAACTACATTACCTCGCTTGGATCGAAACAAAGAAATAGTTTTTTTTGGTCATTCGTTAAGTCCTGTCTTTGTACTCCATTTGGCAGAACAGTTTGATTTGCAACTCAAAGGCGCAATCTTTGCTTCACCCTTTTTAGAATCTCTTAATCAAGAGGAAACATGGCAGTTTGATGTTGTAAATGGCACTTTTTATAAAACAACATTTGATTGGATTAAGTTAAAGAAACTTATCCCACACTCCTATGTTTTATATGGAACTGACGACCCATATGTTCCCAATAAGTTCCCTATCGATTTTGCAAACCGTCTGGGAAGTGAAATTATTCCTGTGAAAAATGGGGGACATCTGGGTGGAAACTTCACAGAATTCCCTCTTCTTCTTGAACTCTTTAAAAAAATGCAAGGATAAGCCTTCCCCTCTGTTATAATAATTCTGCGGAAATACTGCCAGTATAGCTCAGTTGGTAGAGCAGTCGCTTCGTAAGCGAAAGATCGTCGGTCCGATTCCGACTACTGGCTCAGAAGAAAAGAGGTATAATATTTCCAAGGTACACTTATGTCTAGACTTGAAAAACATCAAAATAAACAAATATTTCAGCGCATCGCCATCGCTTTTGTGTTGTTTATTGCGTTTATTGTATTCTTTTTCAGTGTTGGGATAAAAATGCTGGTTTCATTTACTCTTTTCTTGAATCAACTGGCAAACAGCGGATCAAAACAACAAACATCTCAACAAACAGAGTCATTTAATTCGGTTAATATTGATCCAATTCCTTCTGCAACAAATAGTGCAAATCTTACTTTCTCAGGTACATCTCTTAACTTTGACAAACTTGAAATATATTTGAATGATGAGAAGCAAGATGAAATTAGTATTTCCGACTCTTTCTCCGGCGAAGTGAAAGGTTTGGAAAAGGGAACGAACACAGTTCATTTCATAGCAAAGTCATCTTCATCTAAAGAAATAAAGAAGACTCCTTCCTATGATATTTTATATAAAAGTGATAAACCAAAACTCGAAGTTCAAGAACCAAACGATAATACAAAAACAAATAAAGAAGATATAAAAATTTCTGGTCTTACAGACAAAGAAACAACTATACGTGTTAATGGACAACCACTAATCGTTGATGTGGGAGGAAAGTTCACCACAATGTTTAGATTGAAAGATGGAGAAAATAAAATACAAATAACTGCAGAAGACATTGTGGGTAATCAAGAAAAAAAAGACCTTACTATCACCTACTCCAAAGACGAATAATATCTGCTACACAATAAGAATAAAAATGGAAGTATAACAAGCACATGAAGTAATACGTTGTCAAACATCGACATACACATGATGTAAATAAAGTAGATTCGCAAGAACGGGTATTTTATAAACCACTTCCCAATCATTATGAGAAATAAGAAAAGCCCAATCCCTCCTGTACTAACAAGAAGAATAAGAAAACTGTTGTGGAATGATGAAAGTGCATGAGACTTGTCTGCAACAGGAACTAGGTTAAGTTGTTCTTTTGCTCCGCCAATACGATTGTATCCATACCCAAAAAATGGTTTATTTTTCCATAACGACAACGCAAGTTGATAATCTTTTGTCCGGGCTTCAATGGAGGCAGTTCGAAGCAAGTTAACTCCCTCTCCAAAAGGTTTTGGCATAATTGCCGCCATAACAATAAAGAGAAGTATTGTGAGGAGTAATTGCTTCCATTTTTTTTGAGATATAAAAAGAACAACAATTCCTAATATAAATGCGGTGTATGCAGAACGGGAAAAAGTCCCAACAAGTGCAATCATAAAACAAAAAGCAAGAATCTTTTTGTTTTTTTGAAACCAAAAAAGTGCCAGCAGTCCATATAACGCTGCTGCGATATAGACGTCAATATACGTTGCCGACACGCGATATAAGTGAGGATCCCATCCAAAACGATAGAGGTTCCAAAAATTGGAATAAAAAAAATACTGAACAACCGAGACGATAATAAGTAGTATGCTAAACGTGAAAATAAAAGAATCAAGTGCAACTCTGAG
>JAPLYR010000108.1 GCA_026395455.1 Candidatus Roizmanbacteria bacterium
ACCTATTGCTATTTGTTGTGAAGATGTTTATTATTTGTGGATAAGTTATCCACATTTTATACACGGGTCTATGTTACAATCCACCTGGAAAGGGTTTTTAGAATTCTACGGAGGGCACTCAACAAAAAACTCCGTTCTGCTATCTCTTCTTAATCAAACAGTCCTACACGAGGTGACAGACTCTAAAGTTGTCATTATTACTGACAGCCAGGGGATGAGCTCGTTTTTCGTTGGAAAAAAAACCGATATTGAACTTGCTCTTTCTGCCTACTTTAAAAAAAGCATGCATGTGGAATTTATCATAAAACAGCGGACAAAAAGAAAGGAAGAGCCCCTCCTCACCTATGAACCCCCTATCGAAGATTTGTTTGGAAGGGCGGGGTTAAATAGTAAATATACATTTGAAAATTTTGCGGTATCTTCTTCTAACAATGTTGCCTTTGCCGCTGCTCAGGCTGTTTCCCAAGACCCAGGGCGTTCGTACAACCCGCTATTTTTTTATGGGGGTGTTGGGGTAGGGAAGACCCACCTTGCCCAGGCTGCTGCACGAACTGTGCTCGAAAGAAACCAAGAAAGCAAAATACTCTTTTGCCCAGGAGATAAATTTACAAATGAGCTTATTGAATCAATTCAAAACAAAACAACCCAACAATTTAGAAAAAAATATAGATATCTCCACATTTTGATTGTGGATGATATCCAGTTTATTGCAGGAAAACAAACCATACAGGAAGAATTTTTTCACACGTTTAATAGTATCGTTGGCGCAGGGGGACAGGTAATTTTAACCTCAGACAGACCCCCCCACGAAATAAAAAATCTCGAAGACCGTCTCCGCTCCCGTTTTTCCGGTGGGTTAATAGTAGACCTTCAATCTCCTGATTTTGAGTTAAGAACGGCAATCCTTCTTATAAAAGCTAAGGAAAAAAATATAAAAATTCAGATGGAGGCGGCAAAGGTGGTGGCAGAGCAAATAAGTGACACACGAGCTCTTGAGGGAACGCTTCTTTCCCTTTATGCTCGAATCTTAGGAAAAAAAGAGGAGATTGATCTGGAGGAGATAGACCTTTATTTCCAAGGAACAACAGATAAAAAAATGAAGAGAGTGTCTCCACAAGATGTTATTCATGCCGTGTGTTCTTACTACGGAATAAAGCCAACAGTAATAAAAAGTGCAATACGCTCTGATGCGATCGCTTTCCCTCGGCAGATTATTATGTATATATTAAGAAAAGAGCTCCATATGAAATATGAAGAAATTGCTCTAACTCTCAGGAGAAAGGATCACACCACCATTATGTATGCCTACGAAAAGATAAATGGGATGTGTATGAAAGATCCTTCTCTTTCAGAACAGATTGGTAGAATAGTCCATTCACTATCATGATACACACTATCCACACACACAATACACATGCCCCTGTTTCGTTTTGTCTTGTGTTGAAAAGAAGAAACACATTTTATACACTTATGCACACACTCTACTACTACTAATTTATATATAACTAAATATGCAGATAACAACAAATAAGGAAAACCTTTTAAAAGCAATAACGCAAGCAAGTAGATTTACCTCCTCTCGCGTAGGAGCAACAGCAGGACTGCAAGGAGTTCTTTTCCAAAATAAAAACAAGAGGTTGAATATTTATTCAACAAACCTTAATACCTTTTTTCACACATCCCTCGATTCAACAGAAGAGGAGGAAATTAAGTTTTTACTTGACCCACATAAAATAACAGAGTTTATATCCCTATTGAATGATGGGGAGATAATCCTTTTACTTGAGAAAGAAAGAATTATCATTTCCCAGAAGAAGACAAAGGGAACATTTTCTTTTCTTTCTCATTCAGATTTTCCCACCCCTCCTCTCGTAGAGGGAGAGGGTCAGACAATCGACGTTAAGAAGTTTGAAGATCTTATTTCGCTTGTTTTGTTCTCTGCCTCAAGAGATCTTTCCCGGCCGGTATTAAGTGGAATTAATTTTGTTGAAAAAGATGGAGACATGGACATTGTTGCAACAGACGGGTTTCGTCTCTCCCTATTTCACATGAAGAATGAATTAAACATGAAGTCAATGCTCATACCCGCCGACTTTTTGCTTGAGCTCTTAAGAAATATTAAAGAGAAAAAAACAATCACAATGAACTATCTTAATAGTGAAAAAATGGTTTATTTTAAGACAGATAATGATGAGTATTACACAAGACTTATTGAGGGAGACTTTCCTCCGTATGAAAGAGTTATTCCAGTTGAGAAAAAAACAACAATCACTGTGGAGAAAGCAGACCTTATCAGAAATGTAAAACTTATTTCTGTATTTGCACGAGATTTTTCCAGCATTATCATCTGTCAATTTAAAAAAGGTGAGCTTATTCTTTCTCCAAAGATTGAAGGAGGAGCTGAAAACACAACAACCCAAGAAATTGATTTTGAGGGAGAAGAAATGAGGGTCGCCTTTAACTTTAAATTTCTACTCGAGTTTTTAAACACAGTAAACGAAGACAAGGTGATAATAGAACTATTAAGACCAGATGCCCCAGTCGTTCTAAAGACAAAGAAAGAGAAAGATTATTTACACATCATAATGCCTGTAAGAATTCAGGAGTGATGAGGGTCAAGACATTCCTTCACTAAAGCGTCAGCTTCTTGATTGTATTCCCTCAATACGTGCTTATAAGAAATAGGGATATTGAGTTGTTGTTCCAACGAGCGAATTTCAAAAACAAAAGAGCGTATTGCTTCATTTTTTACCTTATAAAGGCCATTAAGCTGATTTACCAATAAAAGGGAGTCTGAAATAAACGATAGGGAAGAAAAGGAAAGTTTTTTCTTAAGATGAAGAAGTGTCTGAAGAGCATTTTTAACCCCGGTATACTCAGCAAAATTATTTGTTTGATTACCAAGAAAGAAAAACTTTTTTTCTATTATTGATTTATCATCCCTTGAAATAATATATGCGCACGCAGCGGGCCCAGGGTTATTAAGAGATCCTCCATCAGTATGAATTGTAAGATGCATGAAGTCTATTATAGCTCACCAAGTTGTTCTTTTTTTGTCGTTTCTTCTTTTACAAGATTAAGAAATCTCTCAGTAGAAGAAAGTCTTCTGTGTCCGACTATTTTAGCTATATATTCAAGTGATGCCCCACTTACTATCTGTTGAGCAATAAAAGTATTTCTTAAATCATTAACTGTTGCTTTTTGAATCTCTACTTCTCTAAAACAACGATTAATAATCTGTCTGATATTTCTAATAAGAATTGACTTTCCACTTCGAGTTATAAATAATGGATCCTCTACCTTTCCTTCTTCTCTGACCTTAACATATTCACTTATTGCTTTTTTTACTGATTTATTAAGAGGAATTTCTCTGATTGGGGTTTTTCCATAGCTTTTGATATGAAGAGTTGTTTCTGTTACATCTCCTAATTTAAGACCAGCAAGCTCTCCAATTTTTATACCTGTCTGAAGAAGGACCTCAATTAAAGCATATGTTCTTGGGTCATCTTTTGCAAAATCACGTAAAGCGTGGTATTCAAGCTTGCTTAATATGCGAGGAGGGGTCTGGCTGTATTTTGGATGAGAGACGTCAAGGGCTGGGTTCTGGTCAATTTTTTGACTATTCTTAAGGAACCTGAAGAAGGTTCTAATGGAGTTGAGTTTTCTTGATGCAGATTTCTTTGTATATCCATCCTTTAAAAGCTTAGCAATAAAACCATCAATATCTTCTTTTTTAATGTCTCTTACATCACTTTTTTCCACGCTTGAAAGGAAGCCAACAAATTGCTCAAGATCTTTTTTATAGGCAATGAGTGTAAATGAGGATTTCCCTTGTGAGGAAAGGTGTTGTATGAACTCTGTTATAAGGGTTCGAATAGCGGTAAATTCCATGGTCCTATAATATAACATATACGTACAAAAAAAGCAAGAGCATGCGTATTTTATGAAGAAACTATGGGTTTTTTAGTTTAGTATTTTTCGAAAAATAATCTATCTTTTGAAACACCTCTCGAGAGAAGAAGAAGGCGAAGGGATTCAATAACTGTGCGTGAACCACACAAATAATATTCATCCTCTGGTTTTACAATGGGTTTAACCGAGTCCCACACAGTATCAATATGTCCTGAGCGGTAATACTGCAGTAAATCTGCGGGAATTGAGGAGAATGAGTCCTGCTGAGATAGACAATAGGAGAATGTAAATGAAGGATTTGAGTGTTTGAGGCTAAACAACTCTTCAAACATGTAGGTTTCGGATAGGTTTTTTAACCCCCAAAAGAGAGACCTGTTTGTAGTTAGGTGATCTTTTGAGGCTAAAATACTTCGAATAGGGGCAAACCCAGTTCCAGTTACCATATAAACCTTATTAGATGGTGTTTTTTGTTCAGAAAACAATCCTGCCGGGCCTGAGATATCAATATTATCTCCAATCTTGAGGCTTCGGATATATTCGGAGGCAACGCCTCCAGGGACAAATTTAATAAGAAGTTCAAAGACATTTTTATTGCTATTTGTTCCTGCCAAAGAGTAGAGCCTTTTAAGAGGTGTGGGGGAATTGGGAACGGTTAATATAACATATTGACCAGGATTAAATTCAAATCCCTCTCCCTCAACATAAAAAAACATATGAGCTACATCTGGAGCTACTAATTTTTTTGAAGAAAGGAATGCCTTTGTTTGTTTCATAAGGAGATATTATAAATGAGAACGTTGGTTTATTTCAGCTTCAACTAATTCCCTTGGTTGTCCATACTTTAATCGGGAAAGCTGAATAATAGCTTGAGCCAGTTTTTCATTTGCTCCCTTTTTATATACAGTAAAGTCCTTTGTCATGTCCACCGAAAATGGAGGGACAGGTTCATTATCAACAATCGTCTTCATGTAAGCGTGGAATCGTTCCACGTTAATAAGATCCGACTCACCAAAAGTAGGTTGAAACTCTCTTTGTATGTAAGAGGCATCAGTGACACCAACACGGAAAGAGATGAGACTTCCCACATTACCAAACACAGCATTTTTAACCTCTTCATCCATCTGTCCAATAAACTGGTTTGCAACGGTAAGACTTAAATGATATTTTCTTGCTTCTGAAAGAATGGTTGCAAAGTCTGGCGTTGCAAAGTTTTGGAACTCATCAACATAAAGGAAAAAATCCCGTCGGTCTGCCTCTGGAATTTCTTGACGACTCATAGCTGCAATAAGAATTCGTGGAATAAGAACCAATCCTAAAAAGCTTGAATTTTCTTCACCCATTTTTCCCTTTGAGAGGTTGATGAGAAGTATTTTTCCCGTATCCATAATTTCTCGGAAATCAAAAGATGATTTTGACTGACCAATAATATTACGCATTGTTTTATTAGTAATAAAGCGACCAAACTTAGAAACAATATAATCAAGAACCTCAGATTTATGGAAGTCAGAAGTTTGAGCGATTTGATCTGTCCAATATCGGCGGACGATAGGGTCACTTACTTTTGGAAGAAGTTCCTGAACATATTTTTGATCAGTTAACACACGAACAATTTCAACAAAAGTAGCTCCCGGTTCACACATAATGGTAAGCATTGCGTTTCGGACAGCATGTTCAAATCGAGGTCCAATAATACCTGTGCGCTGAGGATCATACAGCTTATACATGAGATTAATGATTGCAGAGGTAATAAAATGTTTTTGTTCTTCATTCTTTGCTTCAAGCAAATTAAGACCCATAGGTCTATCTCCATCAGACGGATCAAAATAAATGACATCCTCCGCGCGTTCAGGAGGAATTCTTCTTACGATATCATCAATAAGATCTCCGTGAGGATCCATAACACAAACACCATGACCCGCTTTAATATCTTGAACCGCCATATCTTGAAGGAGAACAGATTTTCCCACACCGGTTTTTCCAATAATATATGTATGGCGAGCACGATCTTTAAAAGAAACACAGACAGGACGTTTGACACCACGGTAATAACCAAATCCCATAAAGGTGCCGCCAGATGTAGGAACCTCAGATGATACAGGAGCAGTTTTTGCCTTTAACCATTGAATATGTGGAGTTTCAATTGTTTTGTTAGGGAAATGGAACAGAGATGCAATTTCATCTGCTGTAAGAATTGAAATAGATTTATACCAAGGCAACTCAAACACAGGGAAGAACTTGTAAATAAAATTAATCATAAAACCCCCTTGAAACAGTATTTTTGCCCCTTTTAATGAGTTTTGATCTGAATTAAATTGAGCGAGAGCACTTTTGATATTTCGTGCATGTACTCCTGCAACATCTTTTGTTTTTGCACAAACCACATACCCAATAGTTGTCTCAAAACCTGAACGAGAACACTTATCTTCAATTTTTTCGAGAACCTTTGGATCGCTGCCAAACGTAGCTTTTTCAGGGTTAGCTTCATTTTTTTTAGTAGAAGATACATAAGATTTTCCTGTTTTTTTCCACTTTCCCTCAGCTGGGCGTATAAGGATTTGGATTATTGCACCCTCCCCCTCACCAATTTTAGAAAGGGCAGAGGTAATAGCTGAAAGAGGATCGCTGGGGATGTCTTTATATGTTTTTAAAGGCATATAGGGAAAATCCTTTTGAACAAGAGATCCACTAACAACCTTTCCTTCTTCAGAAAAAATATTTGGTTCATCAACCTTTCTTATATCTGCATTTGGATAGTAACCATAAACTGTTTTTTCTACTAAATCGATAATTTTTGAAGGAGCTGAAATATAAAATCTAATTTCAGATTGAGTACCAACAATTTCAAAACAGACAACATCATCTACATCTAAGAATGAAAAGAATCCACCCTTTTTTAGAGTACTAAAGGAGGCAATTAATTGTTCTGCAGCGTCAATTTTGATCTCATTGTCTTTTGACACTCTTACCTCAAGTGTTACCATCTAAAGAGACATTTCCTCTCTTTTTTTAAGTCGAGAGTACAAAACAGCGGCATAAAAAAACAGCAAAGTAGCAACACCCGCCAATGAAGCGGCAAGTGCAGCGATACC
>JAPLYR010000127.1 GCA_026395455.1 Candidatus Roizmanbacteria bacterium
TGCTTTGACCCAACCAGCATCCAAGAATATGCATCAATAATGGTCATATCAGAAAAGCCAAGTCTCATCATACCTTGAGGAATACGAACAAGATATCTACATGATTTACTATCCAGCTGTCTTACGAGTCCACTTAAGATCCCCACTTTCATATCGTTTGACCCATCCCCGCTTGCCTTTGCAAGTCGCTCAAGATCTAGGAATACTTCATTAATCGTCATTTCTCGTTCTTCAAATGATATATATTGTTTTTTGAATTCTTCCACAGTCTTTCCCACATCTCCGAGGCGATGATTTTCTTTTTCAAAATAAGGTCGATCTATATTTAGAGAAGAAACGATAGATTTGATAACTGTTTTTTCAGCCATACCAAACTCAGTTTTTTCAAAAAGTGGAGCAACACGCCCTTGAAGAAGATAAACTGTTTGCCCAATCTCCTCAGCACTTAATTTGTTGAATAGTTCTGCAAGGATTTTGGTAATCTCAACACGAGACCTCGTTCCTTCTATCTGTTCAAAATATGCAGCTAACTGGGAAAAGTACATATGCATTATTGTATATCATCTATTTTGAGAATGAATAATATAAATAGCTATATTGCTATTATTTTCCTTTTCTATTCTGCCAAATCCATAACTTTGCGGCTTATAAGCCCTTGTGCAATAAAACACAATATAAGTAGAGTGAAGTATGCTTGCACGCATCTTCTCCGGTACAACGATTGGTCTTGATGGAGTAATTATTGAGATTGAGGTTGATATTGCGAATAAAGGGTTCCCTACTTTTAATTTAGTAGGCTTACCCAATAAGGCAATAGATGAATCAAAAGACAGAGTGAGGACCGCAATCTCTAACGTTGGATTTGAAATGCCAGATTCACGACTTACTGTAAACTTAGCTCCCGCTGATATCCCCAAAGAGGGTTCTAGTTTTGATCTCCCGATTGCATTAGGTGTTCTTACCGCTGCGGGAATGATTGAGAAAAAAAGTGTTGAGAATAGTTTTTTCATTGGCGAGCTGTCACTTGAAGGAACCATTCGCGGTGTCACTGGCGTCCTCCCTCTCACTTTACTTGCTCGAGAGAGAAAAATAAAAACAATATATGTTCCTTTTCAAAATTCCCTTGAAGCTTCGGCAGTTGAAGGAATAACGGTAATCCCAGTTTATAATTTACAAGAACTTATATTTCATCTCAACGGACAAAAAATATTAGAACCATCTATTCCTCTTTCTTTAGATCATTTCAAATCATTAAGCCCAATTGAGGTAGATTTTGAAGGAATACGCGGACAAGAAACAGCAAAGAGAGCTTTGGAAATTGCAGCGGCAGGGTTTCATAATATTCAAAGGTCATGGACGCAATATTACCTCCGATTGAGTTTGAAATAGTAAGAAGGATTCCTAAAGTTATAAACCAACATAAGTGGATGTACTTATAATGTAAACCCCTATTTATAAGGATTTATATTGTTTAGTGTGAAAGTACTATCTTTGTAATTTTTATTGTTTTATCGTATTATGAAATCAAATGGATAAAAAAGTAAACTATTTATGGTGGATAACCCCATTGGTTAATGATGTTAAAAAAAATTGGGCTATTTATTTAATATACTCGGTAGTTTGTATTGTTGTAGATGTTATTTTTGGTCGTACAATTAGTCAAGGTCTTATTGGTATTCTTGTTATTTATAAGTGGGTCAAATCACGTAGTAATAAATAACTCATGAGAGGAATTGTATGTTCGGAATAATATACCCTCAATCCCTTCTCCCCACCCCTCTCTATAAGGATTGAATCTCTATTTTTCCAATTAATCATTGTCTATAGGTTTCACAAATAGATTTCTTACGAGAGTATCAGCGAACTCAAATACCTGGAATACAAGTTCTCTATCTACAAATTTTTTAGCAAGAGCCCAAACAATTGGATTATCTTTGGCATCTAAATTAACCTCTATTACTTCTCTTGTCTTAATATCCATCCTTTTTACTTTTCTAGCTTCAACATTTTCAGTAATTTTCTTAATGTTGTAATGTAAATATGGATTTCTAATCGTATTTTTGAAACTCTTTAAACCTTTTTCCATTTTTGCATCCACGATTCCAATTTTTATTCCCTCTTGTATTGTCGGGCCCAATTCCATATTTTCAAGTTTGTCCCACTCCTCTTGATTGTATTTATCACCATATTTTTTCTTTATAATGGCATTTTTAAGAGAAAATTCTACTAGTATTGCACTTAGTGATATTGCTGCACCGTAAAGCTCAAAAAGAATACACTCTCTAATCTCATCATAAAGTAATCCAATTGGTGGAATGGCTATATTTGGTGGAGGAGTAAATTTAACTATATTCTTTAGAGCGACGTTCTTCCTTTGCAAAAATAGGTTTTGTACTACTTCCTCTATTGTTAATTTTTTTGATTCGTCGAATTTTACACCCTGTTTTTGGAGCTGAGCTATTGTCTCTGGGTTAGATATTATATGAGTTGATTCTTTGGCAAGCTCCGTTAATAAGTCGCTTATATCTTTCATAAGTCAAATTATAATCTATTACCTTAATTCAAATTGCATAGTGAGTGCCATTTAAATGAGGGCGTTTACTGGCTAGATAGATTATGGTTCTGTCCGATATGATAATATAAGTGTATGTCAAAGAGAGATATTTTCCTACTTGTTATTACTGGAATATTGGGTTTTTTCTCTACTCCTTTTCCTGGTATTTTCAATCTTATAAACTACCTATGCATGGCTATATTTATTTTCAAGATATATAGACTTTACAGAGAAGGAAAAATATTTTTAGGAAAGGTTAACGTTGCTGAGCAAAAAACAATCAATACTAATACAACAAAGAATAAAGATGTAATAAAAAATTCATCTATCTATGATAGAGTACCAAAACAATATTTAGATTTTTACACGTCAACAACCACATTTTTAGTATTTTTTTTACTTTTTGATTTATTTCTGTGGATGATTACTGATGTAGCTATCACTGGAGAGGGATATTTTACAAATGCCTTTTCAACGAATTCAAACTACAATCCCAAAAGAGCATTCCTCATGATTATTTTGGCATTTCTATATCCAGTGATAAATTACCTTAAGCCTCTACTCTTAGCTATAAAGCCTACCTTTGACTCTATTAACTCTATGCTGTTTTATATTTGGCCAATACTCTTAGTTTTAATCTTGCTCGATTTTAGTATCGAATCATATAAAAAGAAAGCTACAAAATGAATTTTTGTAACTTCTTATAAAGAATTTAATTCTTCAAAAACTACCTTCCCAAAATAATGATTCTCAACTCAATGGGCGCATACTCTAGAGACTGGCGGAAATCCGTCAACACCATATTCACTTCCGCGGGGCCTCGCGGGCCTCAGCCAGCCGCAGAAGCCGTTCCCGAAGCTGGCCGGATTGGAGAGGCTTTCCCGCGGGCTCATCCGGCAGAGGACCGTTGTTCCCGGCCGTCGTCTCGAAAATACGCGCCGGATGTTCTCCGCACGTATACGTGAGGTGCAGGAGACTCCGCGTTCCAGTGGGAGTCGCCCGCGAGGAACTCATCACCACGGATTCCCCGTTCGACAGCGCCGCCACATGACGGATATGGTTATTTCATAGAATCAGCCAGACAATTAGGCTTAAATAGGGAAACTATCTCGAGATGGTACTATACAAAGCCAGCGCAGAGGGCTGCGGACAAAGCAGCAGAAGAAGCAGTTATTGATATACCTAAACCAAGACTCACATGGAGACAGAGTTGGAAAATGTTAGAAATGATAAGGTGATTTAGTTCCCTATTACAAAGTAAGGATATTGATTGCACGAATTCATATCACCCTGCGCTATACTCCACATCGCCTCACACACAGAGGAGCCTCCACAAGAACCAGAATCAGGACAGGGGTAGTAACAACCTCTAGTCGTCATTTGGCTTCTCCATTTATCTCTTGCTGCTGACTGACACTGACTTTTTGTCATTTGAGGAGCGGTATTCGTATTGACGGGTGGTGAATAATTATTTGTAGTTGAGTTATTTGTAATTGCCTGCCTCTTACTAGCCCAATACTCATTGGATTTTATTGTGCATTCATCATATGTTAAATCTCCAAAATCGAATTGATATTCACCGCTGGAATACGAGCATTTTATTTTTACACTTCCTGAATTTAAGGGAACGTTACCCTGATTCGTGTTTGCTGTATTTGCATGTGCATTTCTTTGAGCATTTTGACAATCCGTAAGCGAATACATAAAAATCCACTGATTAACGACTTCGCAACAAATTGTGTTATTACACGTACTTAATTTCATTAACTTTGTGCCACCGCCACAACTTGAACTTATTCCACAATTTACCTGTGGGTCAGAATCAGTCGTATTGGTAATGTTTGAGTTTGTATTAACTGGAGCTGTATAAACGACTTTTGGAATAAGGCTCAAATAGTAATCTCTTGTTTTGGTTCCAAATGAATTATTAAATTCATCTCTTGTGTTTGAATCAACATATCCTGTTAATGCAAGTTTATGTACTTGCTGAAATGTTTTTACTGCATTGCTCGTTTGATTTCCAAAATATCCAGTAACTAAGCTTTTTGAAAGTAATCCACTTTCAGTAAATGCTGCTTGCAATATCCTAACATCATCACCAGAAACACCGACATTTAGGTCTTGAGTCAGTAAGGTATTTTTTTGAATCTCTGTTGGGATAGGAATTGGGGTAGGTTGGATAGATATTCTTTCAATAATACTATTTACAGTCTGAGAACTTATGGGAAGTTTCTCTAACATAGCCATTACTAATTGAGGCTGTGATTGAATAAATATGTATCCAATTGTGATTATTATAAAGACTAATACGATAGACCAAGGGTCAATATGTAAAGACGGGTATTTTAGTTTTATTGTTTTTCTAATATTTTCTATTAAAGTAACTGAACCAACAAGAAAAAAAATCATGAATGACACTATTCCAATAAGAACTGGAAAACCGATAAACCAAGAGGCTAACTTGCTGAAATTTGGAAAATAGTTAACTATAAATGCGAGCAAACTGAACACAAATACACAACCTACCCAAATAACAAATGGTGTTCTCCAATCTCGAATAGTTTTTTTCATTAATTAGTTACTTAAACAAATTTCTGAACCAACTCCAAAAATTTCCTGTTGATTTTGCTGTTTGAATATCAGTTTGGATTGGATGAATAGTCGGTTCTTTTGTTGGCTGAGAAAATGTTTTTTTCTTTGGTTTTAATGTTGGAGTGGGTCTTTTTGTTGGCGAAGGAATAGGAGTTAAGATTGGTTCTGGAGTAGCGGTAGGATATGGTGTACTTGTTGGAATACGTGTAGGTGGTGGAATATATTTTGTTGGAGGAATGTAAATAGGCTCTTGAACTACTGGAGCAGTTTGTCCTCCCCCAGAACACTCTGGATAATAAGGAACACATGTTGAAGATAAGCCCGACCCATCACAACATCCACAACCACAGACACCACCATGATGACTGCAACAACCTGAACGAGCCTCAACCTGACTATAGTAGGCAAAAACGAAAAAAAATAGAAGAAAAAGTATTAGTAAGGAGCCCTTCTTCATCTTCATATAGGGCCATTATACTCTCTTCTGATATTTGAGTATTAGTTTCTTAAGCTCTGCTGATTTAGGCTGATTTGAGGAAATCTTGAAATCAATGTGGCTAATCATCCGTCTTGGACTCTCCCCGCTCTTATAGCCCATCAACTGAGCTATTTCACGTAGTTTCTTACCCTGCTGACGTAACTCCCAAGCATGGTAGTAGCGTTTAATATTTTTAGCCATTTAGATTGATATAATACTACTAAATGTAATATGGACAACGATTTAATTCAATTCGTAAAAAAATATAATGCGCTTGCAACGCTTCCAGAACTTAAAACAAATATTAGACTAGTCAACCTGTTTATTCAGCATAATAGGAATCTGCGGAGACCACTTCTAGTCAGTAAACATAATATTAAATATACTGATTGGATAATTGATAATCAGGAAAAAATAAATGAGCTATTAGGCGCATCTGAATTTCCTGGAGAATTTTATTTGTATCCCCTACAAATAAAAACATTTACAAACAACGATGAACTTCCAGCTAAACAGACGATGAGGTTTACCGTCAAAGAACATAAAACAGAAAAGATAATTGAGGATTCTTTATTGGATTTTCCCCACTATTGGAAAAAATTAATAAACATGGATAATATATATTACAGAGAGAGGAAGAGAAAAAAATTTATATATAAATCTCAGCTTGTTGAGGCTTTCATTAATATTCCCCTTCCAAAACGTGGACAAGGAGTGGACATTAATGGTGGTAATAAAAAATTGATTTTGAACTACATTCAAAAATATGGTTATCCGTTTGGAATAGGTACTTTGAGCGACATCGATAGATTAAGTGACCTCTTTGGATTTTTTCTACACAAGTGGCTCAGAGTCCAGGATTTAATTTTTATTTCCCAATCCCCAAATTTTCCAAATGCCTCTGTTCATGGATATAATATAGGTGGTTATAAAATTTCATCTTCCCATCTAAAGGATTTATTAAATGATGCATACAGTTCCATCGTACGCCCAGAGGATTTTCAAGAATCAAAATCCAAATATATATATGATTATTATTCTTCAATCTATGGGTTGATAATGAATTCAATTATTAGTGGGAAACAAAAGTGGAAGAAGTGTGAATACTCTCATTGTGATTCATATTTTTTACCGCAGGGGAAAAAAAAGAGGGGTTGTTGCGAACTCCATCAAAATCGAATTAGAGCTTTTCTTCATAGGACTAAATCTTTAAGCTAAATAAATAACGATTCACTTTAAAAATCGTTACTTTTGAGCCTAGGAGAGTACTATTTCTTCATGGATACATATGTAACAAAAGATTTTTATCTCTCAAGTGTATGTCTTGCTTCAAAGTTGCAACTGATACAAATTATTCGTAATAACAGTGGAATAGCGACTTTTGTCTTCGCCAATCCGAACCATATAGCGGAATCTACCATACAAAAACATTGGAACAAGGAGCTCAAAATTAACAGTCTTGACCTTGTTGAAGCGATTAATCAGATAAAGACAAGAATTCATTCTGGTGTATGAGTAAACATTCTATGGAAGTTGAATATCAACAACTTCTTAACGATGAGGCGCTTGATGACTTGTTCGAATATCTCTTTAAGGAGGTAGAAAAGAATCAACATGGTGATAAAGCTTTACTAATTATTAATCAGAACTATGAAAGAACATGATAGACAAGACGTGAGTCTTATCGCTCCCCAGGTTATCAATCATTTTACGAAGAGTCCAAATTCGAGTATATCAGCAACTTTCCGTTATTACAGAAAGAATCCATGTTATTCATTAATTGGAGACTTCCCGATTTTTGCAACCATTATTAATGCGCTAAAGCAAATAGACATACCTCTAAATCGATATAAGGTGCTTTATGCACTTAACCAATCTGACGAAATGAAAGAGTGGTCAAAAAAAGAAAAGTTTGAACTACTAGATGAGCTTTTGAAACCCCTGTCTGTTCAAAGGAAACAGGGTTTTATCGGTCATGGAAGGTCGTGATTAATTTACTTGGTACTAGTTATCCATATATGAAGAAATATGAAAAATAAGTCACAAAAATATCACCACGTAATAGATGAAGACAAACTCAAGGTCACCATAATATTTAAAGATATGGAAAAACTCATCGCTAATGCAACGATTTCAATTCACACAACCGAATATGGATTTATGACAATAAAG
>JAPLYR010000019.1 GCA_026395455.1 Candidatus Roizmanbacteria bacterium
GGAGCAAATGCTTTTGCTGTTTTTGGAGCACGTTTCTTCCATCGTCCTCCAGCCACACCTCTGTGGTGTGTATGTTGACGACCCATTAATATTCCTTTTCCGCAGTGAAAACAAACATTTTTCATAAGATTTAAGAATTTATGATATCATAGACACTGAGTAATTACAACAACTATTTGTTGTGCTGTTGTATTTTGTGATTCAACAAAGGATGAACTAGCAGATGTTATACATATTTATTCCAAATCAAAGAACGGGATAACACTATTCATATATGATTTTTAGCGGCTCAAATCCAATCATAATTATCGTAGGATTTATTGCAATCATTATTGCGCTTTCAATTCATGAGGCTGCTCATGCTTTAGCTGCAGATAAACTGGGAGATCCTACTCCACGACTTGATGGACGCATTACTCTGAACCCACTTGCTCATCTTGACCTTTCAGGGCTTCTCTTTATGCTCTTCTTTGGATTTGGCTGGGGTAAACCCGTTATGTTTGACCCATATAATTTAAAAAATCCTCGGAGAGATGCTGCGCTTATCTCTTTAGCTGGACCTGCATCAAATTTTATTTTAGCTATATGTCTGTCTATTCTAATGAAAACGTTCAACTTATTTAATCTTCCTCTTATTTCAACTATAGGATATGTTCTTATTCGTACAAACATATTTCTAGGCATATTTAATTTATTACCAATACATCCATTAGATGGATTTAAGGTTGTGGGAGGTATTCTTTCCCCCGAACAAGCTATTGATTGGTTCCAATTACAAAGATATGGAATGATTTTTCTGCTTTTGCTTATTATCCCGTTGGGTAGCCATTCGATGTTAGATACGATTATGCAGCCCATTCAGAATTTTATCGTGCCTCTGTTTGTACCTTCCCTTTGAGAATGCTGCATTGTATAATGTCTTTTTGCATGCCCTGATAGTTTAGTGGTAAAACAAGCCCTTGGTAAGGGCTAGAGTGTGGGTCCGATTCCCACTCAGGGCTCCCTTTATGAAACTCAACGCTCAACAGCTTCGCACAGCCTCAGAATCCGAGGCAAAGGAGGCTACACTCACAGCTCGCAATCCCCTCTATCTTATATTAGAGAATGTCTATGATACCTACAATATTGGAGGGCTCTTCCGCCTTGCAGATGGTTTAAATGTAACAAAAATGTACCTTTGTGGACAAATGGAAAAACCACCACATACGCGTATTGAAAAAGCATCTATTGGAACATACAAAATTGTACCTTGGGCATATTTCCCTTCAGTCGCTGAAGCTGTTGAGGATATTCGTAAAATAGCTCCTACTGTGTCTGTTGTAGCTGTGGAACAAGATAGTCGCTCTATCCCTCATACTCAGATTCACTATACGTTCCCTACCGCCCTCGTTGTTGGAAATGAAACATATGGAGTTCTGCCAGATACCATAAAACAGGCTCATTATGTTGCAGAAATCCCTATGTGGGGCATCAATAAAAGTCTTAATGTTATCGTTTCTGCTGCTATCGTGTCGTACGAAGTAATGCGACAATATCCTTCAAGATAATAGTCATACTAATTTGTTAGTTTAGCTTCAGACCGCGACTTCTTTGTGTAATTATACAAAATACTATTATACATATTGAATATGTATGTTATAATACTCCTTTCATTATTAAATTAACTCATTAAAGTTATGATTGAACAAAGAATAAGTGATACTTCTCGCCTCCATCAAATGGCACCAGTAAAAAAAGGCGGTCTTATATTAAAATATGGAACGCCATTTGTGCTTGGATTGGCTGCTTGTAGTGCTCCAATAACACCAGAGTCATTGCCTCCACCTCTTCTTGCGGCAACTCAAGTTTCCCCTTCTGTTGAGCCTCCACAAGCTTTTGTGTCAACAAATACCCCAACCATCATTACTCCTACCCCTGAGAGTGGTAGCACTCTTCAGATGTTTACCGACTCGCCACCTCAATGGGTAACTGGCGAAACTGAAGATGATGTAAAAAAACGTATGAGTCAGGTTATTTTTGGACAACTTCAAGAACGCCCGGATCAATTTGTGGCTGCACAAAATGAAGGACTTCCAGACAATTATCTCCACGCAGTCGTCAATATTGACTATGAATCAGCCGATCCTTGGGGCGGAACAGCCACATGTATTGGGGTTAATCAGGATACGGGCGAATCTATTTTTGTTACCGCAAACCATGTTTTAGTAGACAATACTACTCAATTTCATATCAAACAGCCAATCTCAGGCTTAGATATGATCATTACAGGAGATCAAACGACCATTGCACGCTCGCCAGCAGGTTTTTTTAACGATATTGCCGTGATCAAGCTCCCCTTTATTCCTGCCGGAACACAGGCATTTTCTTTCGCAGGATCGGGACAATGTGTTTCTGAACAACCAGTGGAAAACGCACCCCTTCGTTCATTTGCCTTTCCATATATGAATAAAAGTGAGGGTGGAAATGGATTCACACAGTTTCTATCAGAAGGTGTAGTCGAATCTGTAGGCAATCCAGCCATAAATATGGCTACCTGTTGGTATGAAAATGCCAGTCAATCACTCTTTGTTCCCACAACCATGCCTACACGGCCAGGGACGAGTGGAGCGCTTGTTTTAGACCAAAATAACCAGGGAATTGGGATTATGAAGGCAGTTTCACCTCATGGAGCAGTGGTCATGCCTATTAATCCAGAGCTCATAAATAGTCTTATTGCTCAAACAGGGTTTGTTGTAAAGCCATAATACGCTCTGATTCTAATATATAACCTATAGTTGACAAATCGAAAGGCTTATAGTATAATGTCCATATGAATAAACTATTTGTTTTACTAACAACCCTAGTGATTGCTCTTTTCGCTTCAGCACACTCAGCATTTGCACAATACGGCCAATATGGTCAGCCAGCCCCAGTTGAGTCTATTCTTATTGATAAACAGGTTTCAAAGCCAGTAACCACATCTAAAGGTGGAGTACTTCAATATGAATATGTTGACAACTTAACGCCCTCAGATGTACGTTTTCAGCCTGGAATGGATATATACTTTAAATTAAGAGTAAAGAATACTTCTTCTACATCTTTGGATAATGTTATGGTTACCGATAAGGTTCCATGGTATTTGAATCCAATAGAAGGTCCTGGTACATACGATGTAAATGCTCGCACAATTAGCTTTAATGCAGGCACGTTTGCCTCAAATGAAGAAAAGATCTTTTACTTTAAAATGCAGTGGTTTACTCAAGATAAGCTTCCTGCTGACAGAGGATTGATGTGTGTGAGTAACTATGCACGTGCATATACAAATAATGCATCTGATGATGATACTGCACAAGCATGTGTTGAAAAGCAGGTTATAGGCGTAAAACAGGCACCAAAAGCCGGACCAGAAATGAATATAGTACTTGTGGCTGGACAGCTTGCAATGCTTGGTCTTGGAATCAAACTTAAAAAGAAATCAGTGTAAGCAGTGGTTGCTTACAACTTAAAAACCCCTTCTGGACAGGAGGGGTTTTTGCTTTTATAGCAGTCTATTCTTTTTTGTCTTCTTTATCAAAATAGACCATATAGAGCGGAAACTGGCCAATACCCATTTCTCCATTTGCTCCCATTGGTCGACCAAAAGTAAGAGGAATTTGTTCAAAATGATAGGTTGGGACATTTTTTCTGATTTGTACTACTGTTCCAAATTGATCTGGCAGTTGAAGTATATATTGTGCACTAGTGGCAGTATCTGTTATTACTGGATGTGCATATTCTTCATCCCCCGCTGGAACCAAGCCAAAGGTACCGGTGGCATTTTGACTCACAATACGTATATTTGCACCAGTTACTATACCAGGTATTGCCTCCTGCACGTCCCTATCAACAACTCTCACCGTCGCATAGTGTTTAACAGTCCCAAATGGAGTTGTGATTCTTGAAGTGATTTTCTCTAAATCTACTATCTTTGCATAC
>JAPLYR010000106.1:0-933 GCA_026395455.1 Candidatus Roizmanbacteria bacterium
AAGAATATACTTTTTAGAACTATCTGAAATTAATGCCTTTATTTTACTTTTGTCTAATGGATACATATGGGAAAAATGAATATATGCTGCTTTTTTTCCCAGTTCAGTTGCTTGCTTGATAGCCTCAGATGCCACTCCTTTTGTTGATCCCCATCCAACAAATACGGTTTGCGCAGTATTAATATCACCTATGATTGTAGGAGCAACAAAGTGGTCACTCATGTATTTTTGCATTTTTAATGCTCTCTTGTCTACTTGCCTAATGCGCTCAACGTCACTTTCCGTTGTATGACCATCCTCAAGATGTTCATATGAATTAGATTGATAGTATGTTTTGGTCTCTCCAGGAACCAACCGTGGAGAAATACCATCATCGGTGAGAAGATATCGTTTATATGTCTCATCTGCGTTTACGATTAGTTTCCCTCTATTTGGAATATAAGAATTTACTTTCTCTTGAATCTCATCATATGAGATGGACATGTGTGCTTCAGATAACAACATGTCAGATAATACAATGACCGGGACTTGATATATGTCTGCCAAATCAAATGCCTTGAGAGTCAGTTCAATCATTTCTGTATGATCTCCTGGCGCAAGAACAATTTTTGGGAACTCACCGTGACCGCCATGAATGGCAAACAAGAGTTCACCTTGCTCCGTCCATGTAGGCATACCAGTTGCAGGACCTGGGCGTTGAGATAAAAATATAACGAGTGGTATTTCTGTAATTCCGGACATAGAAATTGCTTCAACCATCAGTGCAAATCCTCCTCCTGATGATCCAACTGAAGAGCGTGCACCTGCAAACGAAGCGCCAATCGCAGAGTTAATGACTGCAATTTCATCTTCTGCATGACGAACTACCATTCCAGTCTTTTTTCCCCATGCTGCAAGTGAAGTGAGAACTGTTGATGCAGGAGTCATTGGATA
>JAPLYR010000106.1:946-2197 GCA_026395455.1 Candidatus Roizmanbacteria bacterium
CTGTTTCTTTTTTTCCAAGGACCGAAATTATATGATCTTTATTTACACTCATAACTGCATCATAGCCTTTTTGTGCAAATTGCTGATTTAAAGAGACAACAGCTTCCCCTTTTTTAGCAAACTGTTTTTCAAAGATAGAGTTTAATTCAGATAAATCTGCCCCAAGAATAGCCAGTGATGCACCAAGTGCAATAGTATTTTTCATGATCACTTGCCCTTGAAGTTCTTTTAAGATGGCAGTAAACGGTACTGGAATAGCAATAATATCACCTTCTGGTGTAAAGACCTCTGGGTCAAAGATGATTTTTGCTTGTGAAATACATCTTTTTTTGTGGAGATCAAATGTTTCTTTATTGAGACAAACCAATACGTCAATTTCCTTTTTTAATGATGAAACTGGCTCATCGGATACATTGACCTCATAGGCATTGTGTCCTCCGCGAATAAGAGATGGATATTCCACGAAATCAAAAATATAATGACCACGTCGTGCTGCGATTTTTGAGAATAATAATCCAGTTGTCATTATTCCAAATCCAGCCTCCCCACCGATTTTCCAGGTATATTGCATAAGTGTCGTTATAACGTTGTCACGTTTTCACGTGTAAACATTGAATATTAATTATTCCGGAAATATTTGTTTCCCAGTTTCATCTGTGATGATAATTGCTGCGACAGGACATGCTTTTGCAGATTCAATTATTGTTTCTGATGTTTCTTCTTGTGCGGATTGTAAAACAATTGCTTTTGCCTCAGAATCAAGAATAAATGTTTTAGGGGCAACAGCAATACATGTTGCTGCACCAATACAAAGATCTCGATCTACATGTACTTTTAATTTACCAATAACAACTGGTCCTGAAGGATTCTTTGGATCTAATAAAGTGTCTGCCATATCATTACTCAAAAATATTTATAATGGTGTAACTACGATTATTTGACTAATTTCTGCAATGCTTCCAAAGGAAGCAGCGCACATTTTAAACGATTCGGTCCAAGCTCAATACCTAACATCTTTATCATACTAACTTTGTCCATCTTTCTCAACTCAGAAATTGTTTTATTTTTTACTTCATCTGTTAATAACGAAGCTGCCGCTTTGGAAATTGCACACCCTTTACCCGTAAACATTGCGTTTTTCACTCTATCATCAACAACTTCTACTTCCATTTGAATTACATCCCCGCACAGAGGATTATCAAGCACAATTTTGTTGGTCGCACTCGGTAATCGTCCAAAGTTATGGGGAGA
>JAPLYR010000059.1 GCA_026395455.1 Candidatus Roizmanbacteria bacterium
ACAATATACTTTTATCAATAAGCTTCCCCACTTCAATTATGACGACTGTGTGAGCCTTAACATTAATCATGAGCAAATGATTAAAAACTATTCAACAAAGAGGCAAGCGATATTAGATTATAGAGAACGAATTGAGCAACTATTTTGGCTAAAAAACAAAGGAATAGAAGGCAATTTGCCAGAATACAACGAAAAGGATATTGTTTATTATGATGAGCTTATACAAAAACATAAGGAGAAAAGAGGAATAAAACAGGAGCTTCAAAAGAGTTCTACATTACAGTTTTATCATCATAAAAGTGATAAGAAATCAGTATATAAGATACTTGAAAAACATAAGAATGAATGGGTAAATAAACGCAGTATTGAAAAGGAGGTTGGTATTAAATACGATGACTTTAGAGCTATCATCTATCAACTTCGTCAGGACATAATAGGCCAAAGCCTTAATAACCTATTACGTATTGATAACAATGAACGAAATGGTGAGTATAAACTTACTGTTTTAGCTTGAGCAACTCCACACTGAATACTCGTTAGTTAGCCTCTCTCCTCACTTTCCTTCTCACTATCTTCTGCCATAAACTTGCCCCATATGTTAAGCGAAGCCCTCATACGGGAGTTACAACAAATTGTGAAAGAGGAATTTAACCTTGACTTGGATATCAAGGAAGCCTCTGAACTGGGTAACTCACTTGTGGACTGCTATTCGCTACTTATAGATGAGGAGGGTGCCGAAAAATGATAGACACTATTAAATTTCGTGTACCAATTGATAGGAATGATTATAATGCTATAAAGGCAAAAAGCCATGAATCTGTCCGAAAAGATAATTGGTTAATGGGCTTTGAGGACTGGAGAAGACTAGATGGGGCTGTCACGGTCAAGCCTTTCAACGCCAAGGTGGGAGTGTTCGCCTTTGATGAAACCAGCGTGTATCTTGAGTGCAGTCTGCCGAAGATTGTCTACGGCCACAATGTGAAGATGTTCTACCCTTCACAACTTCTGGGAGCGGTGGAGCTTATAGAAAAGACGTTAAGGGCGTACTACGGGGATTTTCCTTCGTACAGGCTGTGGCTCGTGCAGCGGTTGGATATGTGCTATGCCTACAAGTTCTCCTCCCACCTTGAAGCACTACGCATCTTGGATTTTCTGTCTGTATTGCGTTATCCCAGAAAAAGCATTCATATCTATCCTAAAGAGAGTGTCAATTGGGGTGGGAGGTCATACAATATGAAGTTCTATCTCAAAGAATTGGAGTTTTACAAAAAAGGAATGAAAGAAATGATATTAAATGGCTTTGAACGTGAGGCAGATGAAGCACTTGCGTTGAGTAAGGGAGTGCTACGGTTTGAAATAACATTTAGAAAAGCAAAGTTGATAGACCTGTTTAAAGAAGAGATTGATAACAATATGAATCCTCTATATCCTGGTAAGAATATTTATATAAAAGACATTTTAAAAGAAGATTTATACATCAATACGTTAAACCAGTATTTGGAAACATTGCTTGGCGGAATTGATAAACGAAGCATGAGCTTTGAGGTTGCGATGGAGCTTCTTAAAAAGACCTTTGGCAAGGATAAACCGCTACGACTATTTAACTTCTATACCAACCATTATTCACAAAATGCATACATCAGAAAGATAATAAGAAACAACTACAATTCAAGCAATATTAGGCGTAATTTGGAGTCATTATGTGAGGCTGGAGTTGGGATACCCAATGATGATAATAGTGTCCCATTTGACCTCACAATACCAAATATCAATGCTGTGAATACTGATAGTGTTCTTCTCCCTGCGAAGCGGGGAGAAGAGTTTAAGCAGTAGATGTAACACTGCTTAAACTATGCATGATATATAAATTGTTATATATAGTTTTGTTATTATTTTAAGATATTGTTCTATAATACTTTCAAATTAATATGAAATCTGTATATCTGTGTCGGGTGTCTTCCAGAGAACAAGAGCAAGAGGGGTATTCTCTCTCCTCTCAAGAACGTTTGCTCTCCGAATATGGAGATAGATTTGTGAAAAAACTGATAGATTTACTCGTAATTTAAGAGATTTAATAGGTATCTATACTTGGCTTGAAGAGGATGAAGAACGGCAACTCCACTTGGTCAAAGATGGGCTTATTTTACACAAGAATGCACGCTCTCAAGAGAAGTTTAATCTTGATATTAAAGTAGTTATGGCAAAGAATTATATTGATAATCTTTCCGAAGAAGTGAAGAAGGGACAAAAGGAAAAGATTGAAAGAGGGTGGACTCCTGGTAGCCCTCCTCTTGGATATAAGGCCATTGAGTTTGAGGGAAAGATAATCCACGTTAAAGATGAACAGTATGCTTCTGTGGTCACTAGAATGCTTCATTTGTATGCCTCTGGCAACTACTCTGTTGAGCGATTATCTCGGCTTATGTTTAGCGAAGGATTAAGGAGTAAAAAGGGTTGTCGAATACTCGCTTCTCGTGTTCATGGGTATCTTACTAACCCTTATTATTATGGCAAGATTGAATGGAAAGGCAAACTATATCCTGGTAAACAAGAGCCACTTATTGATAAAGATACTTATGACAAAATTCAACATATTCTCACAAATAATTGCACTCCAAAACAAAGCAAGCATACCTATCTTTTTAAGGGCTTAATTAAATGTGATGAGTGTCATGGTACTGTTACTTGGGAGAGGCATAAAGGTATTTTGTATGGGCATTGCCATCATTATCATGATTGTACCCAGACTGTTTGGGTGAAAGAATATCAAGTTGAGGAACAATTAATTAATGCTCTTAAACTACTGCAAATAAGGAATAAAAGAATTCAAGGCTGGATATACAAAGCTATCATTGCTAGCCATGAGTTTCAACTTCAATATCATAGAAAAGTGTTAGCAAATCTTATTCTTCAAAAAGAACAAAAGGCAAAACAATTGAGTGAACTAGTTGATATGCGTACTGCTCTTGAAATTAATAAAGAAGAATACACGATTAAAAAAACAAAGTATAAAGGAGAAGAAGAAAAGCTAGAAACTGCTATTGCTAAACAGGAGAAGTATGAAGAAAAGTATATTAAGTTAGGTATTCAATTCTTTGAGATTTCCCAACATGCTAAAGATAAATATGATAAGTTGTTTCCTGATAAAAAGAGAATGTTGATGAATCTTATTTATTCTTCAATAACTCTTAATCAAGGAAGGGTTACTTTCACCTATTCAAGAGCATTTCAAATATTGGCAAAAGCTGTTGTAGCCACAAATAGTTCTAAACTTGAAGATTTAGTTAAATTACCTAAAAGTATTTTCGAACTTCCTGAAAAGATTTCTCCTATGCTCCAAAGCCCCCATTATTTATCTTCTTATACCGATGTGCGGAGAAGGAGGGAGTCGAACCCTCGATAGTCTTGCGACTATATACGCTTTCCAGGCGTACGCACTAGGCCACTATGCGACTTCTCCAAGTTATTAATGTTCACTTATTCAGCTTCTCATTATAACACGGGATGGGGCGAGAGTTAGTTGCGTGGAAATACTGCATTTCTAAATTTAAGTATCGAAGGTAACGCTACGGCGGTCCCATAAGCAGCACCGATCAAATCCAATTTATCTGGAGTTCCCCATTTCACAACATGTTGTGCCGTTTCTCCGTCGATGGCTCCAGCAATAAATAAGGCAGCGATAGCAAATGGAGCTATATTGGTTATAAATTCTGACATCCCTTTTGCTGGTTCACTTATGTCACTTTTTTGTATCTCTGAGTTAACAATCTCCATAACAGCGGGTACTCCAAACACGCATGCGAATGCGTTCCCAATATCACCAACAAAATTATTATTCAAAAATTGTGCAGACTGGGTTAACTGTAATGCATTTTGTGCTTGTTGTTCTCTGATAAGTTCTTGTCCTGTAAGATCATGAACTATACCAAGTAATGCCACAGGAAGGTTGACCCAATATACTGTATTTAAAAATTTTCGCACAGGATGGCTCTCTGTCTTTTGATCCATATCCTATAGTATAACATAAAGTATTACTAAATTATCGTGAAAGTTAATATCTTGAAATAGAGGTAAGTAATAGTATTACTACTATAGGTAAATAAAAAACACTCAGAGTTTTGTATTCTCTGAGTGAAAAAAAGATGTATCTTCAACAAATAATCAAAAATGATGTTGATTGTTTTTAGAAATACTTTTTTTGCCGAACAATCATAAAGCTTGGTTTCCAAGACTGTAAGCTATTACGGTCTTGTTGATATGGAATGATTTGCCATATCTAAAACAAATATAATACTTATTTCTGAAGGAACGCTGAAGAATAATAAGTCATTTCATGCAATGTTATACTATTCATTATGAAAGATGTTCACATCGAAGAAAGTTGGAAAAAAGTATTATTGAGTGAATTTACAAAGCCCTATTGGGAAGAATTAACAGGCTTTGTACGTAGTGAATATCTTTCAAAAACAATTTATCCTCCTGCAAAACAAGTATTCAACGCATTCAATGAATGTCCATTGAACAAAGTAAAAGTGGTTATTGTAGGGCAAGATCCCTATCATAATCCTTCACAAGCAAATGGATTATCGTTTGCAGTGAATGATGGGATAACACTCCCTCCATCGCTAAGGAATATTTATAAAGAGCTCAAAAATGATTTGGGAATAACTCCTCTTCCCTCTGGGGATCTTTCTCGATGGGCGCGCCAAGGAGTACTTCTTTTAAACAGCGTATTAACAGTGTGTGCAAACACGCCGGCATCTCATAGTGGAAAAGGATGGGAAGTGTTTACTGATGCCGTCATTCAAGCTTTAAATACAAACAAGACACATGTCGTTTATTTATTGTGGGGAAA
>JAPLYR010000104.1 GCA_026395455.1 Candidatus Roizmanbacteria bacterium
GAGCCGTTTCCCACGCTCGTTGGAGCCACGGAAAATTCTCCCACTTTTATTTGTCCTCCAGCAATAAGGCTTCCCGATACAGTTGCATCCCCATTCACATCAAGTAGCGCACGAGGAGCCACAGTGCCAATACCCACTCTTCCATTATTGAGGATGGTCATTCGCTCCTCGAGGGTACCAAAGTAGGTTTTAAACCGCAAAGCTCCACCTTCACTTGCATTGAGGGTAATATCACCACTTCCTGCAGACTGGATGGTGGTTGCGAGAGCACTTGAGATAGTGAAGTTTGAGCTGGTAATTGAGCGTAAGCCAGGGGATGAGGCTGCAATTAGCATATTACCATCTTGATTGATATAGGGTATGTTTGATAGTCCTTGGCCTGGCGGCATGCCCTGAAGTGTCTCTGAATTAATTGCATATCCCACGTTCGCAATCTGTTGTCTTGGGCTCATCTCAGTTATCTCGGTTCCAATCTTGATTCCGAGGTATACATTGGTATTTTCAGTAAAAATAGTACTTGGAATCTCTGTATTACAGTTGGGACCAGTATCATTACCGATCAGTGTATTAAAGACTCCATCTTGGTCGGGACCTGCCGTACATACTCGAGTTGACCCAGTAAGAGGAGAACCACCAGAAGGAACGGAGTAAAAGTTATATGTTATATCAATAGGTGCAGTTATAGGGTTTCCCAAGGTATCGGTCAATCGACCTTGAAATGAGATGATACGTCCAGCGCGCAGGGGAGCCGTAGAATAAGCAAAAGGCGTTTTTACATTTCTGAAGAAACGAAGATATATACCCGTTCCAATGAGGAGTAGGGAAATTGCCGCGAGGCTAAATCCCACATATTTAAGAGGAAATGAGCTCAATAGGGCTTTTGTATGCGTATATTTGTGCTTAGCCCTGTATAATTCGTTTCTAAAGCGAATAGTGTCACTTTCAGAGATCTTTTTGTTTGAAGAAAGCCAGTTTATAAAAGAGAGGGCAGCATCAATTCGATACACTGCCTCCTTAGAGGAAACGCTCTTATCGCTAAGCTTTGAGAGGAAGGAGCTAATTGTCCGATTTGTTAATACCTTCATTATAGATTAGATTGTCCTGACGGGCTAAATAATTATTATATGCTAATTAGCACTTTATTGTTAACTCTGCTAATACTCTGTATATTCTTTCGTATTCTTATCATTTATACTGCAATAAACGGACAATTTTACATGCGGATGCTGAGTCTTTTTGAAAAGAATGGGTATTGACGTTTTGTTTTTCTATCTTTTTTTGGTTGTAACGTCTCATAAGGGGAGCCTGTCATGGCAGGATCAAACCATACTTGTAGGCGTGAGAAGGCCATAGAGAGACCTTTTTGTAGAGGGGAAAGGGCTGTATTCATAGGGCTTATAATAATTGAGAATTAATAACTAAATCTCTGATTACATTGATATGACGCGCTAATTCATCGACTGTATATTTTTGTGATGAAAGAGACTTCTTGTAAGAGGTAATTACTTCTTCCTGTTCATCGCGCTTCGTTTTCTTGTCAAATTCATCTGCAGGGTTTGTTTTGAGCCAACGCTGGTCAATACATAAGAGAAAGAACTTGCGGAGCGTTGCAAGGCGCCGTTCTATAGTATTTTCAGAATTTGTTGATGCTTCTAAATATTCGTAATAGGAGTGGATTAATGAGTGGCAAAACACTTCTTCAAGCTCAGAATAGTCAAAATCGGTTATATGGCGGGTATTTTGGACCCAAGTGAAGAAATAGTGGAGGTCTGAGAGGTAATTCTTGACAGTCGAAGCCTCCGCTTTTCCCGCAGTCAAGTATTTTTTAAATTCAGCCTCGAAATAAAAAAAATTATACCTATTACCCATATATTTCAGCATATAACAATAATAATAATGATGTCAAGCACAGTTTATGTATGTTTTGATATAGTTATTTGCCCAGTGAAAAGGAGGCTAATGGCAAAAAGAAGCATAATTTAAACAAGTTTAATTTAATTACCGCAGATAATAATAGCTTACCTAACCAGATCAATATACATCATATAACCTATAAGACGCTAAATGAAAGAGGGACCCTTCATATTTTAACAGAATTGATAATATTGACTATTTAAACGTATTTAATCAACAATTTTAGTTATCCTATTTATTCTGCTTTGAGGCTTAGAGATGAGCTATATCTTATTTACACGATAAATCCATATAAATATCACTCTCTAACGTCAAACAAATCAACACAAACACCAACCTTTCTCTACACTATTTTTTGCATTGGGATATTAGTGTATATTCTGGGTTTCATTGTTTAGCTGTTCATCACACTCAGCCAACAGATTGCAAACTGGCATAGAGGCGATGTATACTCTTACTATGCAGAAGTTCTTATTATCAGCGATATTGTTTTTTTTGGTACTCATCACTTTTTCCCTCTTCTTTTTCTTTTATGAAACGCAGTATTTTGGCAGTAGGGCAAGTATGACTATAGTAGATATATCTGCCGAAAATTCATATGTTTTTACTAATCCCTTAAAAGCCCAGTCAAATGGGAAGGATAAGATACGAGTAACTATATTTGTCTTAAACGGTCAAGGATTGGGGGTTGCTAGTAAAAAAGTCATTGTAGGGGCTGATCCACGGCTGGTAGTGAGTAATGTGCAAGACACCACAGATACTACTGGCAAGGCTATATTTGAGTACAGTACAACGGTACCAGGTGAATATTATCTTGATGTTGGAATTGATGAAATAAAACTTCCTCAAAAAGCTCGCCTTTCTTTTAGTCAGTGATTACTTCTACACTAAACACTAAACACTAAACACTAAACACTAAACAAATAAAACAAAATCCTAAAGGAGTAGCTTTCATTTTTTATTTAGAATTTAAAGTTTATTTAGAGTTTAGGATTTATGATTTAGAGTTTAACATCGATAGAGTAACCTCTCTCTTCGCTAATGCAGTGCCTTGTACAACCAAATCATGGGGGAAAATGGCTAACTCACCATGGATGATTGCCAATTCACGATGACGGTGCATACTAATGAAGCGGGGGTTAAAGTATCGCTTCATAAAGTACATAAGGAGAAAATAGAGCTGACCCAAGATAATAAACTCAATTAAATGTGATTTAAGCAAGGAAAAGAAGTTGGTAAAGAACTTAAAGAGTATCATCCATAAAGGAAAGATATCAAGTACCAGTGTGAGGCTTTTGGGAGTCGAATTGCCCTCATAAAGGGCTCTGGTGAACATGCGAATAAACTGTGAGCTTGCTGTTGGAAGAGTTATTGAATATTCTCCTTTTGCATTTGAGGTGAGAGACATTTGAGGGATGGTATATGCATACGCTTCAGGAATGAGGGATAATTTTTTACTTTTTTGACCTTCATCAGTAAAAAGAGAGAGTTTTACATCTACATTAGGGATTGTTTGACCAGTAAGTGTTACAGTGTCTCCAATATACGCACTTCCAGCACTAATTGAGGTTGATGGGGGAAGGATAATGGGACCAACACGCTTGTCTGCCTCCGCAACTGGTGGAGGGATACAAATAGGTGGTGTAGATCTTTTTTCGGTATCTTGTGCAACAATACAGAGATCTTCACGAAACAAAGTTAAAAAGAGATATTTAAACTCATAGAAACCGGTTGAATCTGCCTTTGTTTCTCCGTAAATAGGGGACTGTATTTTTATCGATGCATTTGGGGACGAATATCCATACACTGCAAATCGTTTGTTCTCATCAATAGGCGATTTTGTACCTCCTCCTACAGTTGCAGATACGGTGACCAATGCGCCATCAACTGGTCCAGATGTTGCAGCATGCACAGGAGGAATACGAATAAAGCATAGGGCGCTTATAAAGACTGCCGAAAGAAGACACTTTTTCATAAGAGAAGCTTGGGTATTATTCACGTTTACCAAGTTGTTTCTTCAGTTTTTCAATTTCTTTTCTCTCTTCTGACAATTCCTCTTCAAGACTTGCTTCTTTTACTATGATATTCTTGTACACCGCTTTTGCGATGATGCCAAGAATAATGAGAGTAAGAAGTACTACAAGTGCAACTCTCCAAGGAAATACCCATACGTAGACAGATCTTTCCATAACTTGTGCTTTTTCTCCATAGAGCGCATTCAAGGTAATTTTATATTGACCCATCATCCATTTTTCACCGACTGTTGTGGTGAAGATGCGAAGTGCATCTGGAAATATATTCGCTTCTTTTAAGCTTGATTGCTCAACAACACCACCAAGTGGGTTTGTGAGTGTAAAGACACCTCTTGGGCGAATATGGTAGTCACCGCTATTTGTGATATGTGCGGTTACTTCAATTGGTCCATATTCATAGAATGATTTTGCGAACATATTAGAAACAAACGCATTTTCACTTATAGGACCATTTACTCTAATGTAAAGCAATGATGCAATTCGAGGTGAAACGCCTGTTGCTCCACCCTCTGCACCTACTGTTGATGGAGTACCAATCGATGGTTCAAAGTAAACTGAAACATATCGCCCACC
>JAPLYR010000046.1:0-1670 GCA_026395455.1 Candidatus Roizmanbacteria bacterium
AAACGATCTTCAAACACCCCAGGCGGTTGCATTACTGTTTACCATGATCAAATCCGATAAGTCTGCTGAAGAAAAATTATCGTTTCTCGCTGATGCCGATGCACTCTTGGGATTGCAATTACTCAAAGAGGAGGAGGAAATAGATAGCATTCCAAGTGAGGTTATTGATCTTGCCAAACAACGAAACGTGGCAAAAGAAAAAAAAGAATATGCAAAAGCAGATGAATTGAGAAAAGAGATTGAATCAAAGGGATATAAAGTGGAAGATACAAAAGGCGAATACACTATAAAGAAAATATAACTGTAAACACTATTCTTAAATCCAAAAGGAGGGTGGGTTATATTGTGTCTAATTCTAGATTTTGATCTGCATGTTTTTGATTATTGATCTTTGCTTTTGACTTTGCTTTAAACATCTTTTTATTTGCTTCTAGCACAAAATAAAAAATGACTACAAAAATACTAATATAGGGGAATTTAAAGAAGATCATTTCAAATAGCACAACAATCCCGAGAGCATTGCTCACTATTACGATCAGACCAATTGTGTCCCAGAATTTTTTGTCCATAAGAACAAACAAGTTCTGGCGTTCATTGGTCTAATACACGCAATGTGACTATACCTCTTTGACTGCCAAATTACCTACCCTTAATCAAGATTCTTATCTAAAATAAATATTACAAATCGTTCTCCTGTTTTAGTACTTGAATCAGAATGTACACTGATTACTTTCGTATTTGTGTGTTTTTCAACAATCGCCATAAGGTCATCTACTACAGACTCCAGTATGGTTGTTCGCATGTGTTTTACTGTTTTTATTCCACCTTGTTTTTTGAGGAGAATGTGCTCATAAGGATGAGTGTTGCCTTTTAGTCGAACAAGCACCATATCATGAGTGATATAAGCCTTCGATTGGCGTGGACCCACACCTATAGCCTCAGCATAAAACTGCGTTACTTCTTTTGCTATTGTATCTTCCATCTGTCCTCGTGTCATTTCGCCCTATATTATACACAATTTATACGTAAAAAGATAGACCCCAACTATCCCACTAGTCACATCTGTCTCGTCGCTGTATAATACACATATGAAAACAATTCAACCACGTACTTTAAAAGGCTTCCGCGATTTTCTCCCAGAAGATATGCGTATTCGCCAACAAGTCATTGGTATTTTTAAGGAAGTATTCGAAAGTTATGGCTACGAGCCACTTGAGACTCCAACTTTGGAACACGCAGACATCCTCCTTGGAAAATACGGTGAAGAGGCTGAACAGCTGATTTATCAGTTTGAAGACCGGGGTGGTCGCAAAGTTGCCATGAAATACGACCTCACAGTTCCAACTTGCCGTGTCGTTGCACAATATGGAGATAAAATTCCTCTTCCATTCAAGCGCTACCAGATTCAACCAGTATGGCGTGCAGATAATACTCAAAAGGGAAGATTTCGTGAATTTTATCAATGTGATGCAGATACCATTGGAAGTCCTTCTATGCTCGCAGACGCTGAGTTTATTTTAATGGGTCTCCAAATCATGAAACGATTGGGATTTTCAGATTTTGTTGCGCGTATTAACAACCGAAAATTTATCGATGGATTGGTACAGTACGCTGGCGCAACTCAAGATCAGTTCTATACTATTTGTATTGCGGTCGACAAGATGGAAAAA
>JAPLYR010000046.1:1766-3021 GCA_026395455.1 Candidatus Roizmanbacteria bacterium
TCTCAAGCAAAAAATGAAGGACATCCCTGTTGCAATTGAAGGGTTAAACGAGCTTGAACAGCTCTTTTTGTATTTAAAAAATGGAAATGCCCCAGAGCAACAGTATATGTTCGATCTGTCCATTATTCGTGGTCTTTCTTATTACACAGGCCCCGTCTGGGAGTTTACTGTGCGAGATGGGGGAGTTGGCTCAGTTGCAGGATGCGGTCGCTATGATAAGCTTGTAGGACTCTATTTAGGCCGTGATATTCCAGCAACTGGAGGTTCTTTTGGCATTGAGCGATTGTTTGAGGTAATAAAAGATCGCCAGCTTCTGGGAGCAAAGACAAATGACACTATTTTAGTCTCCATTTTTTCACCAGAACTTGCTGCGCACTCGTTTAGTGTTGCAGAAAAATTGAGAACTGAAGGGAAAAATGTTGTGTTATATCCTGATGAAAATGCAAAACTAGAAAAACAACTGAAATATGCAAACAAGAAGGGATTTGAGACTGTGTGCATCATGGGACCTGAAGAAATAGAAAAAAAACAAATGAAAATGAAGAATATGAAGACAGGAGAACAGAAGATTGTAAATTTATAAAAATCCTAAATACTAAACACTAAATCCTAATCAAATAAAACAAAATATAAAAGAAATTTTTAATTTAGGATTTAGAGGTTTGTTTAGATTTTAGGGTTTATAGTTTAGAGTTTTTTATTGAATTATGTTAATTAACCCAAACGTCGCAATTATAGAATCTCTCCCAGGTGTGGGAGGAGATGAGAGTAAACTCTGGATGCAAGAACTACTCATGTCTTATTTTAAATTTGCTCAAAAATATAAATTTAAAGTAAGTTACTTGGAAGATAATATTGCAAAAATCCAGGGTGAAAATGCATTTGCCTTGTTTAAGCATGAAACAGGCGTTCACCGTGTACAACGCATTCCCGAAACCGAACGAAAAGGAAGGATTCACACCTCAACCTGCGTTATTGTTGTACTTCCTCAAATACTGCAATCTGAGGTAAAAATAAATCCAGGAGATATTGAATGGCAGTTCTACCGCGCAGGTGGACATGGAGGTCAAAACGTTAATAAGGTATCAACTGCTGTACGTGCGATACATAAACCAACAGGCATCGTTACTACCGCAAGCCGTGAACGTCAGCAACTCGCAAACCGTCAAATTGCACTTGACCTTCTGGCAGCAAAGCTCTATCAGCTTGAAGAAGAAAAAAAAAGAGGAGCAACTCAATCATTCGTGCGTAATAT
>JAPLYR010000001.1 GCA_026395455.1 Candidatus Roizmanbacteria bacterium
ATTGATAGAAATATTCTTTGGGAAGGTAGTTTGAATATTTTATCTCAAACAAGAAGCAGGGAAATCATGCGCCGCTTGGAGGGCGGCGGCTTCGTCGTAGACATGTTTAATTTTTTGAATTTTGGGAGATACATATGAAAGTGTTATACTTCGACCATATGACGCAAAACATAGGCTACCAGATTACCGATCAGGATATTGAAACGACAATTCGATTCCTTAAGGCAGAAAATAAGCCCTGTACCAGAGAAGACGCTATTAAGCATTTGGAAGAAAAGGCAGCTTTAGCCCATATGGCAGCTCACAAAATCGTCGAAGATGAACAAAGTGGAAAGATTGATCCAGTTAAACTTAAAAAATAATTAAAAATTGAGTACTTCGGAGGATTTGATCTTCAAGGCCTTCAAGATTTGTTTCAAAGTTTCGACTGTAGTATTTTCCTCATTTCGCTCGATTCTAGCGTAGTAGTTAACACTAATGCCTGCTTTTTCTGCTACATCAACCTGCCTCAACCCAAGCCTCTTTCTAGCTTCTTTAAGTTTTTTACCGATTTTTTCTGGCGACATATATTTTGTATTATACTATCTGATGGTAGTTATACCAATTTTTGGATTTTATGATTTACAAAGAAGAGATTGACGCAAAATCTGTAGAATTTCAAATAAATCGCTCTAATGTGCTATGGCCTTTTCACTGTAAGCAACTTAAAAGATATTTTATTCCTGAAAGGTGGGAATGCCCTAAGAAAAGGATATTTTGAGAATACTCGTTATTCAAATGATTTGGACTTTGGCATTCCCGACGATATTTCTCAGGAATCCCTTTTAAGTGAAATCAATGCTGTTTGTGATTTTCTTCAGGAGAAAGCAAAGATTTCTTTTATCAGAGATGATAATAAAGTTGAAGAAAAATTTTCAGCAAGTGAAGTTCCAATCCCCGGATTGAAAGTATATGAGGCAAGAGTTTATTTCAAGGATTTTTATGGAAATACTGAACATTTTAGAATTAAAATGGATCAACGGCAATCTAGGGTTCTGTTAGCCATATAATTTCGACACTCGAAACAAGAAAAATTTAACATCGCGGACTCCTCTAACTAATGCCCTGAATCCTTTGAGCTTGGCGTTAAATGACTCGGCAGAAGCATTAGTACTACCCTCGCTCTCTACTTTCTCGTACCAATTTTGTAGTTTGTCTCTAGCTTCCTCCTTGGTTGTTTTGTTCTCATACCAGGCACGAAACTGCATGGAGAGATGATAGCAATGTTTGATATTGGGGAACTCTCTAAAGAGGATGTTAGCCCGTTTCTTTTGTCTCTCACTCCAGTCGTTCTGTGTCTTAAATAGTACGTAATGACCACGAGCGAGGAGTTGCTTTTTAGTATCTCCATTTTCATAGAGTACCGGACGATATGGTCTCTTTTCTTTTTTGGCTAGGAGGATGGCGGTATTCTCTTCTCTTAGTGCCTCACGTCTGGCAGTGACCCGAATCTCCTGTACTGCATCACTCACTAGTTGAGCGACGTGGAAGCGGTCGGTGACGATAGTGGCTCTTGGAAATGAGCTGTTAATTATGGAGTCCATCGCATGGGACATGTCGAGCGTGACTTCATGAACAATCTCTCTGGTTTTCCTCGGTACTTTCTCGAGTATTCTAATAACATCGCTGGCCTTCGTGCCAGCGATAATAGCAACCAGTGATCCCTTGCCACCATGACCTGCTTTGTTGGTGATGATGGTATAGAGTTCACCGTTTGTGAGTGACGTTTCGTCAATGGAGAGGTTAGCTCCAATATTCTCTTTGAAGAGAATCCATTTGTCAGCGTGTTTCTTCTGATCCCAGGTTGAAAAGTCACTCAAGTGGTTTTTATATTGTTTCTCAAACTCGTTAGGGGTGAGCCCTTGAGAAATGGCGATCGAGGATAAAGAGGTGGGGATATCCTCAGCGTTCTTCTTTTAAAAAATTGGCAAACTCAGTCTCTAATTGAGTGCCTGGGAAGGCTAGTTTTATGTCTCGCTTGAGATATTCCTCCTCACCCTCCACCTTCCAATATCTCCGCCTAAAAGTAATAAGAGTTTTCCGTCCTCGCAGAGGGAAATCAGAGATTGTGATCTCATGAAATTTGTGAGCAATAACCTTTGTGTTTGTATTTGCCTCTGTGAAAGGTGGTATATCTTTTTCTTGCAAAATAATATGTGTTGTCCCTTCAAACTCCTCTATTTCGTCTCTCCAACCCTTCTTTATCTCAAACCATTCTGACGTACCTTCTGGGAAAATTAAATCTAGAACATTGTTTGGTATTTGCATGAAAAACAGTATACGACGGAATCGGCTAAATACCCACTATTGCTGTTGATCCGCATTTACCTATCCTCCGCTTCTTCTGTATCTGCTTCTGTCCATGTTTCGCGTGCCCGAGTCGAAAATAATCAAAAGAAAACTGTATTTTGCGTCCGTTGTCATAGTCTGGGTGCTGTTTATCCTGACACACAACATATCTACCTATATCACTTCCCCTGTCATCGGATTGCTCGCGCTTATTGTGACAAAGCACAACCGTAATACGTACGTCACACTAGGAAAAATTGCCGCACTTGTCGCTTTGATTTCCTGTTTTTTCACGCTCCCTGCCATAACCCAGACAAATACCATAAAAATTTCCATACTCATGGCAAAAGAATTCGAGATGCGCAAATCATATATGATCACGCTTATGGACCAACTTCGTATGAACTGGTCCGCGCTTACCGGTCCGCCAATCACCTACCAGGCGTTTACCGTCGGCATCCC
>JAPLYR010000024.1 GCA_026395455.1 Candidatus Roizmanbacteria bacterium
TAAAAAATTTTAAATTTTAAATACTAAATTATAAACAAATTCTAAATTTTTATTTAAAATTTTGCTTTATTTGATTAGGATTTAGGGTTTATAGTTTAGAGTTTTGCTTTAATGTTAAATATCCAAATTTGCTGACTTCGCGTGAGTTACGATAAACTTCTTACGTGGAGGCACTTCGTCTCCCATAAGCATCGTAAATACATGGTCTGCCTCTTGCGTATCTTCAATATTAATCTTTTTTAAGACTCTATTTACCGGATTCATTGTTGTTTCCCATAACTGTTCAGGATTCATTTCTCCCAAACCTTTATAGCGCTGAATATTGATGTTTATGCCATTTGCACCAATTCGTTTCACTGCCTTTTCTTTTTGGTCTTCTGAGTAAGCATATTCAATCTTTTTTCCTTGCTGAATTTTGTAAAGAGGTGGTTGTGCTACATACAAATGACCATTCTCAATAATCTGTGGCATGTGTCGGAAGAAGAATGTGAGGAGAAGAGTCATGATATGCTCTCCATCAACGTCTGCATCGGTCATTATAACTATTTTGTGGTATCTCAGTTTTTTATAGTCAATTGTTTCTCCAATACCCATACCAAGCGCGATAACAAGATCTTTGATTTCTTTAAATGCAAGTACCTTATCTAAGTATGCTCGTTCTGTGTTTAAGACCTTTCCTCGAAGAGGTAAGATTGCTTGGAATTTTCGGTCTCTTCCCTGTTTTGCGGTGCCACCTGCGCTGTTTCCTTCTACCATGAAGAGTTCAGAAAGTGCAGGATCTTTTTCTTGACAGTCAGCAAGTTTTCCAGGAAGTGCAGATCCTTCAAGAGCTCCCTTTCGCATAACAGCTTCTTTAGCAGCTTTTGCTGCAAGACGAGCTTTTTGTGCAAGGAGGATTTTCCCCAAAATTTCTTTTCCAACTTTTGGATTTTCTTCAAAATACACATCGAGATATTCTGATACTGATTGTTGAACAACCGATTGAACTTCAGAGTTTCCTAGTTTTGTTTTTGTCTGTCCTTCAAACTGTAAATTAGTTGAAGGCATTTTGATATAGACGATAGCGGTAAGACCTTCTTTGACGTCATCTCCTGTGAGTGCATCTTCAGTATCTTTTTGTGCAAGCTCTTTGCGTGCATAGTTATTAATACATTTGGTGAGCGCAATTCGGAAACCGGTAAGGTGAGTTCCACCTTCGTGAGTGTTAATGACGTTTACAAATGAATAGACACTCTCAGCCATGGAGTCGTTATACTGTATAGCGACTTCAACTTCCTTGTCACCAACCATTTTATTAATAAAGATTGCATCATGTAATACTTTTTTTCCTCGATTTAAATCGTTAATGAGGGAAAGAATTCCTCCATCAAAGAAATATGCTGTTCGATCATTAACTTTTTTATTATCTATATGGAACATGACTCTCTTAATGAGATATGCACGTTCTTTGAGTTGTTTTTTGAGTGTAGGATAATGGATTTCTGTTGTCTCTGTAAAAATGGAAGGATCGGGAAGAAATGAAACACCTGTTCCATTTTCATAATTAAGACCCATTTTGGATTCCTTAACTTTCTCAACTTTTCCTTGTGGAATGCCTCTCTTATATTCTTGACGATATAATTTACCTTCTTTTCTTACTTCGACGATAATGTGGTCAGAAAGCGCGTTTACGACCGACGCACCCACTCCATGAAGTCCACCTGATACCTTATAAGCTCCCTGATTAAACTTTCCTCCTGCGTGGAGTTTAGTCATGACAATTTCGAGAGCAGATACTTTATATTTGGGAATAATATCTACTGGAATACCTCGTCCATCATCAATTACAGTAAGGTAACCATTTTCTTCGATGGTAATAGTGACATTTTTTGCAAATCCTGCTAGAGCTTCATCAATAGAATTATCGATGATTTCATTTAAACAATGGTTCACTCCCAGTTGAGAAGTGGTACCGATATACATTCCTGGTCGTTTTCGGACTGGTTCAAGCCCTTCAAGGACAACAATTGAACTAGCGCCGTAATCTGAAGAAGTAGTCATAAGAATAGGATTATAGAAGGTTTTTCGGCAAATTGCAATGAGTAGATGTGCTGTTATTAGCCTCAAAACAGGATAAATTGTGTTCTAAAAACTATAACACTATCAAAGTCATAAAATAGCCGCCATTTAGCAATTATAAGTCATTATTAAGATGTTATATTAAGATATGATTTGATATAGTCACTCAATCGAGAAGCAACTTTGTAGGCTCTGTTTATATAAAAGTAGTCCCAAAAAAGAAGTTTTCAAAAAATTTAAAAATACATTTTGTTGTTTACCATTACCAAAAAAAATCCCCCAGATTTCTCTGAGGGACTTTTTTGATGTTTTAAGTCAAGTAAAATAATTAAAAAAATTATTTCATTTCAACCTTTGCACCTGCAGCTTCGACCTTTTTCTTAGCTTCTTCTGCGACATCTTTCTTCGCATCTTTAACTAATTCATAAGGTAGAGTTTCTACTGCTTTTTTTGCGTCCATTAATCCAAGAGTTGGATTAACTTCTCGAACTGCTTTAATAACAGCTAGTTTATTTGCTCCTGCTTCGGTAAGCACAACGGTGAATGAAGTCTTTTCTTCAACTGGTCCCGCTGCTGCTCCTGCTGCTGCTGGTGCTGCTGCTACCATTGCTGTTACACCGAATTTTTCTTCGAGGTATTTTGCAAGTTCAGCCATTTCTACTACTGTTAATGTTTCAAGTTCTGTTGCGATTTTTTGAATTTTTTCATTGAGTTCAGCCATTGTGTATCACCTCCTTTAGGTATGGTAAAAATAATAACAATTTACAGCTTATCCTTTCTTGACTTTTGCGTTCAAGACCATAACAAATTTCTGTGTTGGGAATTTGATGCCGTTAACAAATCGAGTAATTGGACTCTTCATACTTCCAATAATCTTTGCCATGAGTTCTGTCTTACTTGGAAGATTTGAGATCTTTTCCATGGTGGCGCCGTCATATGATGTGCGATCTAGGAATCCAAATTTGAATGAAATGGACTTATCTGTTTTAGCAACTTTAGCGAATGCATTCATGCCCATTGACCAATCTTTTCCAAGACTGACAAGCGCTGTATTCTCTTTTATGTTCTTTGCAATTTTCTGGAATGGTCTTAAATCTCCATGTTCTTTTTCTGCTGCAAGCTTGTTGATTGACTTTGTAAGGATTGTGTTCTTAACAACTTTAACTGTAGCTCCACCTTTGCGAAGTTCGCGTCTAAGCCCTTCAAGAGCAATATGCTTTGTTTTGTCAAACTTGAAGAGAGCGAAATTATCTGATTTTTTAAGAAAGTCAGTAACAACGGACAGTTGGGATAGTTTTTTTTGATTTTTCATGGGTGTATCACTTTTTCGCTCGCAAGCGAAAATATTCTAGGAATTAATAATTAATTTTAATGACAAATGTCAGCGAAAATATTCTAGGAATTAATAATTAATTTTAATGACAAATGTCAACCTAGAGTCGTAATGATTTCTCTAGTATACCACAGAGGACAGAGAATAACAATAATTATTCTCCAAGGAGTTCTCGAAGTGATTTCACTTTTCGTTCACCTTTTTCATCTGTTTTTTTCTGCATTGATGCTTTTTTAGCTTTTATTTCAGCAGCAACCTGTACTTTTTTCTGGAATTTTTCCACTTTACCCTTAGTATCAAGGAATTTGTGCTCACCTGTGTAGAATGGGTGGCATTTACTGCAAACTTCGACATGAATTGATTTTTTTGTTGAACCTGTGACGTAGTTTAGTCCGCAAGATGAACAGATAACTTTTGCATCGGTGAAGTATTGTGGGTGTATTTGTGCTTTCATATTAGTGACGTCAATTGAACAATGAATTAAGATTATACAAGTAAAGTCATGGAAATTCAAACTCAAATTATTTAAGGTTATTTCATATGAGTTTTTGGTAATTCTCGCTTACTAATTCTTAATCCAGATTCCGTCATAATATTTTAATACTGTGTAATTCTCGCATATGCCGTCCAGTGACGTCTTATGCTTCGTTTTTCCCACCTACCTCAAGGTCTCCCTGGCATAAAGGTCACTTGTGACGGCATATTGCTTCGAATTACACGTACACACAGATAGACTAAAAGACGGAACAGATGGCACGAGTAAAGGGCACCCGACAGCGCGCACAAAACTTCATGCCAGCAGGCATCTTGAAGGTTTTGGAGCACTGACGGGGGAAATTGCGAGTGACAGAATCTGGAGATGTAACTTGATTCAAGTCAAAATTTATGCAAGCTTTGCCTCGGCTATGGCATCAAAATGCGACAGTTTCATAACACTCGAAAGAAAACTGTTTGGTAGCAAGAAAAAGCTGGAGATAGATGGCTGGACTATAAAGATTGAACACCCGAGCGAGCTCATCTAACCCTTCGCGTCAGTTATAACAAGCTTTGAGACGTCCCCCGAGCGATCTATTCGTACTATCTTGCCCTTCAGCTCGTCCCTGAA
>JAPLYR010000101.1 GCA_026395455.1 Candidatus Roizmanbacteria bacterium
CCCTTCAATCGTGCCACCTGCATTAGCATATTAATTTGAGCAATATGCCAAACAAGTGACATTTATGCCAGTGAGACTTTAGGGTAGGTTGGAAAAACGAAGCATAAGACGTCACTGTTGGCATATGCGAGAATTAATATAAAGATTGCTTGCCAATTTTTCTTTTTTTGATGCTGTATACTGAGATATCTAATAATTTAATGGAAAAAAATATGTACACACTTCGATTTGTTCCTCTCGGCGGTGTTGTGGGCGTTACTAAAAATATGTATGTCTACGAACTTTACAAAGACAGCATATTACAAGATATTGTTATCGTTGATTGTGGTATTGGATTCCCTCATGAAAAAGAACTAGGTGTTGATTTTGTTATTCCTGATATTTCCTATCTAAAAGATAAACTAGATAAGATTCGTGCAATTCTTCTTACTCATGGTCATGAAGATCATATTTCGGCTCTTCCCTTTCACTATGAAGATCTTGGAAGACCACCAGTCTATGCAAGCAAATTAACAGCAGCCTTTATTGCAAATAAATGTAAAGAATTCAATCTTCCACTTAATTTGAAAGTAATTGCTTATGGAACTCAATATACATTTGGAGAGTTTACCGCAGAATTTATTCCCGTAACACACTCTATTCCTGACACAACACATATTCTTATTAGTTCGCCGGTTGGAACCATGTATCATGGATCTGATTTTAAACTTGATACAACTCCCGTATATGGCGTACCACCTGATTTTTATCGTATTACAAAAGCTGGTCATGATGGAATTCTTTGTCTTCTTTCCGACTGTTTAGGAGTCATGAGAGATGGGCTTACACAAAGTGAAGCAATAGTGGGTCAGACATTTGAAGATGAGATGAGAAAGACTAAGGGAAAATTTGTTATGACAACCTTTTCTTCAAACATTTCTCGCATACGACAATGTGTGGAAGCTGCAATTAAATTTAATAGAAAAATTATATTCTTAGGGCGTTCAATGCGAGATAATACGCGCATAGCGAAGGAAATAAATTATCTTCCAATCCCTGGACAATTTTTAGGAAAAGAAGAAGAGGTAATGCAACTTCCTCCCAATAAGGTATGTTTGATCGTTGCAGGAAGTCAGGGTCAATATGGATCTGCACTTTCAAAACTTGCCAACAAACAAAATGAAAATGTTAAGATTAAACCTGGAGACAAAGTAGTTATTTCGTCTGATCCAATTCCAGGTAATGAAAATGAAGTATACGCATTGGTAGAAGAACTGTCACTTCAAGGTGCACAGGTTGTGTATTCGGATATTGCAGATCAACTCCATGCATCAGGACATGGCAATCGTGAAGATTTAAAACTATTGATGCGATTTACTAATCCTTCCTATTTTATTCCAATTGGTGGAACGATTCGTCATCAACAGGAGTATCGCTCACTTGCTGGCACCTTAGGATTTGAGGAAAACAAAGTAATCCTTCTTAACGAGGGAGACACAATGATATTCCAAAAAGGAAAAGCAAACAGAGGTGACACTGTAGATACAAAGAGCATCTATGTTGATGCATATGGAGTTGGAGATGTTGGGAATATGGTCCTTCGAGATCGAAAAACACTGTCATCTGATGGAATGGTCATTTGTTTCCTTGCTATTGATAGTTTATCTCGTCTTGTAACACGACCAAAGTTTGTTTCAAAAGGATTTGTATTTCAGCAAAATGAAAACGAATTATTTGAAAAAGCTACAAAGGTTGTTGAAGCATCCATGAAACCAAACACAGCACCAAGTGGGGATTTCACAAAAGTAAAAAGGAACATTATTTCTCAACTGGAGAACTTTTTTTATAAACAACGTGGAAGAAAACCACTCATCGTGGTTGAAACATTAGAAATTTAAAATGTGTTTCATATTTTCCATTCTTGTGCTTCCGATGAACTCGCACAATGAAAATTCGAGTGCTCAAACAGGACATCTACAGCACAATTCTGGAAAATATTCCACCAATTTTATTCATTTTTAATATATGTTGCCAGATAGTTTAAAACAAATTGCTTTATTTTTCGAACGGCTTCCTGGTATTGGAGAGAAGACTGCCAATAGACTGCCAATAGACTTGCTCTCTACTTGCTTAGAATGCCCGCATCAGACCTGCAAGATTTTGCAAAGAAACTTTCTGAACTGAAAGAGAAAACAAAACGATGTTCTATCTGTATGAATCTATCAGAAAAAGAAATATGTGGAATTTGTGCTGATACAAAAAGAAACCATGCAATTATAACTGTTATTGAATCCCCACTCGACCTTCTTTCCTTTGAAAAAGGTGGAATATATAGCGGGGTATACCATGTACTTCATGGAAGAATTGACCCATTAAATAATATTGGTCCTGATGACATCTATATTGAACAGTTATTGCAACGTCTTGAAAAAGATAAAGAGGGAGTGCTAGAAGTAGTACTTGCTACAAACCCCGATATGGAGGGTGAAGCAACAGCAATGTATATTCAAAAAAAGATTAAGACACAAAACTCAAATCAGAATATAAAGATTACAAGACTTGCCTATGGACTTCCTATGGGAGCAAGTGTGGAATATGCGGATTATGGGACGCTAGGGAAAGCGATGGAGAATAGAAAAAGCTTCTAAATATTGTTAAGTTACAATTCTCGCATATGCCGTCCAGTGACGTCTTATGCTTCGTTTTTCCCACCTACCTTAAAGTCTCACTGGCATAAAGGTCACGTGTTTGGCATACTGCTTCGAATTGTATGCAAACACTAAGAAATCACTTCACTTATCAGTTTTGCGACAGATACTTCGGAGAGTTTTTCAAACTTCTGCTCTTCTTTTAATGCGATGGTGTCGGTGGTAAAAATCTTTTCAATTGCAGAAGCTTGTAATTGTTCAGGTGCTTTTGGACCAAAGTCGTGATGAATAACTGCTGTAAGGACTCTTGTTGCTCCTCTGTCAAGACAGAGTTGTGCTGCATGCATTAATGTGCCGCCTGATGTAATCATGTCATCAACTAAAATTGCAGTTCTCCCCTTTACGTCTCCATAGAGATCAAGCGCAACACTCTTGTGAATATGTGAAAGATCTCTCTTTTTTTCTACAACTGAAATGGAATGTTCGGTATGTCCGAATAAATCATCTCCAAATTTGCGTGCTCTTTCAACTCCTCCATGATCTGGGGATACAACCGCAACGGTGTCTGTTGTTACTGTTCCAATATATTTTTTTATTTCTTCTGCGAGGATTGGGAATGCATCTATATTCTTAAAAGGGATAGAGAATACACCCTCTGTTGCTTCATCATGAAGGTTAATTACGTATACTTTATAAAATCCAATTGATTCAAGAAAGCGAATAATGACGTTTGCTGATACACATTCCCCTGGTCTATGTTGCACATCTTGGCGCGCATATCCAAAGTATGGGATGATGGCAAATACTTTTTTGGCTTCCTGTCGGCGAAGCGCATCGCAGAAGAAGAAGAGCTCCATAAGATGAGTGTCAGATGGATTTGCAGTAGGTTGAATCACATAACAATCTTCGTTTTTTACTTCCTCCTCAATATGAATACGAATTTCAGAATTTTCAAACCGTACAATTTCGGCTTTAGAAAGAGGAACACCAAGTTTATCAGCAACTTTTTGAGAAAGAATTGGGTTTGCACTGCCTGAAAATAGTTTCATAAAACCATTATACAGTACCTGCAATTAGCCCTGTTGTGAGATTTCGATTAGTTTTTTTGCTGCAAGCTCTTGTGTCTTTTTGACACTTTCATTGACTGCTTCTGCAATTCTATTTTCGATAATTCCATCAATTTCTACTTCAAGAATTTGTTGATCACCTCTCATGGTAATTTTGACACCATTTTTTTCAATGACAACTGTTTCTTGTTGTAATGCTGCTTGCATTTTTTGAGCCTGTTGTTGAAGTTTTTGTATATCGCCAAGTCCGCCTAACATAAGTAATTGAGTAAATTAATAATTAATATAAATTCAGCCACTCCTATCACTGTTTTATTGTATCACAGTATTCAAGCAACGCCACCTCAAGAGGAATTGTTGGGTAGGGACTTAGCTTTATAAGTCCATAAGCTTCATTTAATAATTTCATCAATATGATTGTCTCTTTCAGTGTATAGGAGAGCGTGGATATATTGCCTGGAATTTTGTGAAGAGACAATAAGTGATTTTGTAAATCAATAAGAAGCTCTTCAATAAGGAGAGAAATATTTCCACCACTTGCATTAAACTCTTTTATCCATTTTAAGGTATCTGTTGGGCTTTTCTTTTTGAGAGCTTCATTTAGAACTACCTTAGATCGTATCCCAATTTTTTTGAGAATAGCTTCAGGATCCATTTTTCCTGACAAAACGATCTCTTCTAGGATTTTCGCACCATCTCTGAACGAAAGATCACAATGCTTAGCAATTATTTCAAGTGACTCATCTGAAATATCAAGTTTCTCTCCTGTTCGAATCCTTTTTAACATGTGGACAATTTCTTCTATTTTTGCACTTCCAAATTGTACTAATACGCATCTACTGACAATTGTTTTGGGCACCTTTTCTAAATTGGTAGTTGCAAGAATGAAAATCACTGTCTCTGGAGGTTCTTCCAATGTCTTAAGGAGAGCATTAAATCCATCATTGGTGATCATGTGAGCTTCATCAATAATATAGACGCGATACTTCCCTGCCATTGGCATAAGAGATGTCTCTCGTATAAGTTCTTTGACTTCATTTATTCCGCGGTTAGATGCAGCATCCATTTCTGTTACATCAGAAAATGATGATTTATCAATTGACTTACAATTACTACATACATTACATGGCTCGATACTTGTTCCCTTTCCCGCATAAACGTTTGAAAGACAGTTTACTTCCTTTGCAAAAATACGTGCAGTTGACGTTTTACCTGTACCTTTATGACCAATAAATAAGAATGCATGAGGAAGTGATTTACTTTTTAGAATAGTACGGATTGTTTCTGCTGGTGTTAGATTGTCCAAGTCTTCAACTGTATGAGGGCGATATTTAAGATAGTACATGAAGACATTATTCAGCTGGTGTAAGATTGTCCAAATCTTCAACTGTGTGAGGTCGATATTTAAGGTAATACATGAAGACATTATACAGGGGGAGAAGACAAGTGGCTAGTAGGTTACTTAAGAAGATTGCTCAAGCCATGAATGATGAGTTCATCGATGAGTGCATCAAGTCTCTTATTTCTTTCAACTGCAAGTAGGACAATTTGAGGATAACAAAGAAAGATCTCTCCAAATAGTGGCTCCTCCATATCAGTATCATTTTTATAAGGAAAAGCAAGAACTGGAAGTGCGACATCCTCATGTTTGTATGTGGACGCAATGGAACGCATCTTATTTTTTCCCACAAAAACAATATTGACAGAAAGAGTTGGGTCCAATTGAAATGAAGAAAGTGTTTTTTCCACTACAATACGGATCCTTTTTCTATCGACAAGATAGCGTGATGAGGTGAAAATTCGCAACATAAAGATTTTTATCTGTGATGCATTGCTGTTCTTTCCTTCTTAGTAGACAATGCAAATCTGCGTCTTCGAGCACGTAAACGAATTCTTTCTTTTGCGTCATCTCTTTTCTGTAGTGATGGCTTTTTGTAATATTGCTTTTTTCTCAATTCATCAACAATATTCTCATCCATAAACATACGAGAAAATTTTCTGAAAATAGCGTCTTTTGTCTCTCCTTTTTTCTTTTGAATAACGACCATTATATATACACCTCCTTAAAATATAACAAACAATACGCTTAAATTTAAAAATTAAATTTAAGTAGTAAATTCAACCTATATTCTATTACACTTCCTTGATTATTTCAATGAGCTTTTGAAGTGTAAGAGGGGTAGGAACAGCATCAGGTGTTCTGGAAGACCCATTTAACAGCATATTTTTCAAAATATGGAGAAACCAATAGCCTTTTGTATCGATTTTCTTAATTTTGTCATACACTGGCGTGAGGTCAAGTTCAGGGGAAGGAAGTGTTTTTATGCGTGCAAAATGCTTTTGTGGGTCCTTCATAACCACCAAACTGAATCCCTTTTTTTGGGCTAGACGCATAGCCTCATCATTTGAGGTGTTCATTGCGAGTGATTTGCCGTATTTTGAATAAAAAACAAATCCTTTTGCGATTTCATTCTCTGCCTTAAGCTTGTAAATGAAAAGCTGCAATACTCCATCCAGAAGGGGAAAAACAGCTTGTACTAAAGCAGTATCTGACATCCCCTTTTTCTTTAGTCCTGTAATAAGTTGATGAAGGCAAAATTCATATTTATCTGAGGTTGGTTCGGGATAATTAACTTCACCAAAGTTATCAATATCGGTCACATATTCAATAATGCGAGCAAGTGGTTCCTTGTCCTTTGAAGAGATATGCTTCATCATAAGGAGGTAATCATAGATACGCTTACTCGCACATGTTCTTTCTTTAATATGGTGATGGTCAAATTTGCCATATCCTGTGTCACAGTAGAGAATGTCAGGATTACTATCTGGAACTACATTATTCCAATTCTTTTGTTGAGGTGTGAACACTATTTCTGCCTCTTCCCACTCTGGCAAGTAGCGTGTAAAAAGCCAGGCGCTTGTAATAGCGTCAAGGTCGGGAAAAATGTGGAGGACAATTGTTTTCATACTCAAAATTTAAAATTTAAAATTATTAATTTTTATTCAATTTAAAATTGATTTCAAATTTCAATTTAATAATTAAAAATTAATCCACGATCGTTTTGATAAGCTCCTCAACGGTAACTAGTCTAGCTTCTTTCTCCATTCTTCTTTTAAGCTCAATCTTGTCTCCCGTTTTTGGGGAGATGACGAGTCGGAATGGGCATCCGATAAGGTCGGCATCTGCAAACTTAGCTCCAGGTGACACATCGAATGGCAATAAGATGTACTTTGTATGGGGCAACATTTTCTGGTAATGTTATACCTCGTTCATCATGGTACTGTTCCACAATGGTTGCCATTGTTCGACCAATACCAATTCCATAACAACCCATATAATAAGGTTTTTCTGTCCCATCCTTATCAGTAAACACTGCACCTTTCATGAGCTTGGTGTAGTGGTATCCCAGTTGGAAAATATTTCCAACCTCAATGCCCTTTTTCATAGCTAATTTCTTGCCATTTTTTATATGACCTTCTTTAGCCAGAGCAATATCAGCTTCAATATCAGCAGTAAAATCTCTTCCATAATTTACATTTAATAGATCTTTATTTAGTTCATTTGCTCCACCGTATGCATTTTTTACCGTTTTAAGTGATGGGTCAACGACAACGATAAGGCTTACGTTTTTTTCCGTTAAATCATGAATTTTGACAGGTGAAATAAACCCTGGGACTGAATGAAGTGTACTAATAATTTCTTCAGGGGTAGCATGTCGAAGAGTAATTGCCTGCACTGCATGTTTCAATTTGAGCTCATTTGCATCGAGATCTCCGCGAAGTACGGCAAGAATATATCTTCCTTTTTCATCGACAAATAATACATCTTTTATCTGATGAGTAAGTGGCATATTGTGAAATTTGACTCCAGCATTCATTGAAGTTCCGCGCTCTGCATCGACTGTTTGGAGAGGTAACATTTCATCATTACTATTTATTTCTTCTGGATCAAAAGTAGCAACTTCTTCATGTGCATTATAAGATCCATCTTCGGTTGTTAAATAGTTTGTTTCGCCAATTGGAGAATTAACAACATATTCATGGCAATAATCGCCTCCAATATATCCTCCATCGGATTCAACGACAACCGTATCTAGTCCAAGTCTTTTAAAAATGCGCGAATAGGTGTCACCCATATTCTTATATTCTTTTTTAAAGTCTTCTTCATTTACATCAAATGAATAGGCATCTTTCATGATAAACTCTCGAACACGAAGGAGTCCACCTCTTGCACGAAGTTCATCTCTAAATTTTGAAGAAAACTGATAGATATTAAATGGCATTTCTTTATAACTGATTTGAAATTTTCGTAC
>JAPLYR010000032.1 GCA_026395455.1 Candidatus Roizmanbacteria bacterium
GAATTGTCTATCCTCAACAAGCACATAAGGGAGATTTATACGTTATGTATGTTATTGACGTTCCAGAACGGATGTCGTCAAAGTCTAAAAAGCTTCTGGAAGAGTTGCAGAAAGAATTGTCCTGATATACAATAGAGGTTCAGGTAAAGCTTTATTACTATTTTTTTGATATTGAAATGAAAACTAATGCAGGCGCGTTAAAAAAAGGAGAGTTTATCAATCACCTGGGAACAATTTGGCAAGTACAAAAAGCTGATTTTTATTCTCCTGGAAAAGGATCAGCTCTCATGAAGGCGCGCATAAAGAATCTTATTACTCATAAAAATATTGATTACGCTTTCAAATCTAATGAAGATGTAGATGTTCTTGATGTATCTTGTATTGAAATGGAATATCTTTATAAAGATCCTGAAAATGTATACTTCATGGATCAAAGATCCTACAACCAGTACACTCTTGCCCTCTCAATAGTTGGGGACGTTGCCAACTTCATGAAAGAAGGAAATGGATATTACGTCTATATGCATGATGATAAACCACTTACCATGAGACCTCCAGTCTCTGTAAAGTTTAAAATTATCGAGACAGAAGATGCTATAAAAGGGGACACAGTTTCAGGAGCTAAAAAAGCTGCAAAAGTTGAAACCGGTGTCACCGTTATGGTTCCACTTTTTGTGAAAGTTGGAGACATGATTACAGTCAATCCAGAGACAGGGGAATACGGCGAGCGTGTAAAGGAATAAGCTCACGTTACAAATTACGAGAATATAATGCTATCTGTTGGAAAACTCCTGAAGGATGCTCGTGAGAGAAAAAAATTATCTCTTCGTGATGTTGAAAAACGTATTAAGGTACGAGAACAGTTTATTCGGGCTCTTGAAGAAGATCGATGGAACACATTTACGTCTCGCATTTATGTAACTGGTATCATGAAAAATTATGCCCGCTTTCTAGAATTAGATGAACGCAAAATTCTCGCTTTTTTCCGACGTGAATATGAGCGCATTGAAGATATAAAATTTAAAGAAAAAGTTTCTAGCTCATATCTTTCATCAGATTCAAAAAAATCAATTATTGCAGGCTTTGTCATAGCTTTTGCACTTCTTATTGGTTACTTTTCCTATCAATTATTTCTATTTCTTAAGCCCCCTGCAATCCACATTATTTCTCCGCAAACCAGTGTATTTAAAAGAGAAAGAACAATTAAAATAATCGGCAAAACAGATAAAGAAGCAGTGATTACTATTATGGGAGAACGAATATATCAAAACAAAGAGGGAGTGTTTGAATATGTAATGCCACTTAAGCAAAAGATTAATCCAATCTCTATAGAAGTGATTGGAGCGAATGGAAAAAAAACCGTCCTAGACAAAACATTTACGAAGACACAATAACCTTCTGCAATTCTTTTATTGAAGAGAGATGAGTTTGATCAAGTGGAGTTAATCCCAATCGTTTTGCTTCTGTAGAGGTTTTCTTTCCTAAATAGCCAGATCGAATTTCTCCGAGTAATCCAACTTCTCCAATAAAGACTTGATTTGTTTTTACTATCTTCGATAAAACTGAAGAATAGAGAGCTGCAATAATGCCAACATCCGCAAGGGGAGAAGTGATGCGTATACCTCCAACTACGTTGAAATATATATCATAACTATCGAGTTTCAGGTTAAGATATTTTTTTGCAATTGCGATAAGTAGTTGAACTCGATTAAAATCTATTCCCTTTGCAACGCGACGTGGTATAGAAAGTGTTGTGGGGACTGCCAATGCTTGCACTTCAAGAAACATTGGTCTATTACCTTCGCATATTCCTACAATCGCTTTTCCAACTTCTTTTTTTGACGATTCTTCCAGAAGAGCTGTTGCTGAATTTACCTGTGCTAAACCATCTTCTTTCATTTCAAATACGCCAATCTCATCAACTGATCCAAATCTATTTTTTGAAGATCTCAGAATACGAAAGGGGGATGAAGCATCTCCTTCCAGTGAGAGAACACAATCAACCATGTGCTCAAGTGTTTTAGGTCCGGCAAGATCTCCATCCTTTGTCACATGTCCAATGACAAGAAAAGGAATGCCACTTTTTTTTGCAAAAGGAATTACTCGGTTCATCACCTCTTTTATTTGGTTGATACTTCCAGGAGGAGTTTCAACGTCTTCTGTATAAAGAGTTTGAATGGAGTCAAGAATAACAAGTTGAGCCTTTTTTTGAGCTTCTACACCAGAAAGAATATGGTCTATATTTGATTCATCCGAAAATAAAATATGTTCTATTTTTGCATGTAATCGTTCTGCTCTATGTTGGACTTGATTTAACGATTCCTCTCCCGACACATAAATAGCAGTCCCATTTTGGATGATTTGAAGAAGAAGGGTGGATTTCCCAATACCCGGCTCGCCGGAGAGCAACACTACTTCGCCAGGAGTCAATCCACCTCCAAGTACTCGATCAAACTCAAACATCCCCATAGACTGCCTATTACTTTTTGTTTTATCAATTTTTTTAAGAGGAGAAAATTGTGTGGGGGTAGACTTTTTTCTGACAATTTGGGACTCCTCTTTTTTTTGTTGCAATGTATTCCATTCACCACACCCAGGACATTTCCCAATCCAGGAAGCTGCTCCATAACTACATGATGAACAGATATAGTAAGCCATATTACATTTTTTGAACAGTTTGTATCCCGAGCAAATCAAATCCATGTTTAATGATGGATCCAACTGCTTTTGTTATGACAAGACGAATATATTTTTGATCAGCTTCTGCTTTGAGAATAGGATTTTTTTGATAAAACAAATTATATTCTCGGCACAAATCATACAAATATCCCGCAATAATATTGGGGGACAAGGTTGAGGCAGCTTTATACACTTTATCGGTATATTGATAGATAAGTCTCAACATTTGTTTTTCATCTGCAGATATTTCTTTTGGATAGTTTCCAGAATTTTCATTCTCTTTGGAAATAATACTTTGTGTTCTTACAAATGTGTACAAAATATAGGGAGCTGAATTGCCATCAAGCGACACTGACTCATCTATATCAAATGCAATCTGTGAATTGGTTGCATTTTTAAGAAACGAATACTTTACTGCAGCAACTGCAAGGGTTTCTACGGTTTCTTCAGAATTTTTAAACTTTTCCAAAATCTTTTTCTTGATTTCGTCAAGAAGCCAAGGTGCCTCAATGACATTTCCTGTTCGAGATGACATTTTTCCATCTTTTAACTTTACCCATTCGTATGCAAGGTGATATTGTTTATTCCCAAACTTTTCTTTATCAAGCAACTCTTCGACTTTAAATGTTATTTTGAAAAAACTTGTTTGCTCTGGAGTTACCACATGGATACATCTATCTAGTAAGCCATAGTCACTAAACTCCTTAGCTGCAAGCCCCAACTCTTTTCCTTCATACGTAGGGAAGCCAAGGCTGTTAATGAATACTCGGGTATCAAGTCCATATTTTTCTCCATTAAACACAACAGCACCTTTACTGTTTTCTAGAATTCCTTGGGAAAGGAGTTCTTTTGCTGTTTTAAGTCCTTGCTCATGAACTTCACTTTCAAAATAACAGCGATCAAAATGAGTATAGAGGCGTTTATATATTTCTTCAAAATAAGCAATGCTCCAGTCTCGTGTCTTTATCCATAATTTTTTTGTGAGCGAATCTTGTGGGTCATACACTTCCTTATTTACTTCAATTATTTCTGCTTTTGCTTTCTCATCTGTTTCATATGCAGTTTGTCCATCTGAATATGCTTTTCCAATAAGTTTTATTTTTTCTGAAAGAGAAAGAGAATCAAACATTTCTTCTCCATTCTTTTTTATCATCTGTTGCACTCCCCACAAACATTTTCCAATATGGAGACCAACATCTCCTTGATAGTTTGTACGAATGACTTTGTTGCCAACAGCTGTGAGCAGTCTACTTACCGATTCACCGGTTGAGATATTTCGTAAATGACCAATATGGAATAGCTTGTGTGTATTTGGATGAGCAAACTCGACCATTACTTTTTTCTCATCTCCAAAAGAAAAAGGAGCAATGGTAAATGTACCATTTACTGCTTGTTCAAGAGGAGCAATAAGAGCCTGTTTTGATAACCAGATATTAA
>JAPLYR010000006.1 GCA_026395455.1 Candidatus Roizmanbacteria bacterium
AGTCTTCGGTGAATAAAAGTAGCTCTCCTCGTGAATCTATCTGCTTCATGTTTCGATCAATAAGGTAGGCTGAATTTTCTGAGTCTTCAACGGTAAGTTCTCCCGATTCCAAGCCATACAACATACAATCCTTTAAAACAATATATGTCTTTTGTATTAAATCGGTTAATTGTGGATTCATGTCAACAGTATTTAATATAGGCAATAATACTGTGTTTCGCAATAGGTATTAATGGTACTAACGTTAAAAAATACACAATAAATACGCATGTTAGACCGACACAATCTGATATACTATTGTTTTCTATGGCAGAAAAGGCAAAACCATCATTTCTCGAGCGAGTCTCAAAAACAGCATTTTGGGGTGGAGCCCTGGTGGGTTTGCGATTAATTGCTGTCAATCTTTTTTCCATTGCTGCGGCTGATGCACTTACCGCAGGTGTATTTATCGGTGGTGCAGTCGGCGGAACAATCTATCTCATAAATAAACTAGCTCACAGAGCATCCCCTACGAAAGCATAAGAGCTATACATCTTTACATTTTGTAAACGCTGTGTTTAACTATATGTATGCTTTGCCCAAACTGTGGACAACAAATGAATGTAAGAAACGTTGATAACGAAATTGTTTTACATTGCTCCACTTGTGGATCTAGCTTCTTCGATAAAAATGGCATCAATAAAATTACTCAGAATTCAGCACGTATTCTTACAGAAGAAGCACAAGGACAGTATGTATTAGGGAATCAAAAGGTGTGCCCTAAAGATAAAAGCATTCTTCTAGAAAAAATTGACGCAACGCTTCCAAAGAATACTATCCTTCTTGAATGTCCTTCCTGTGAGGGAATTTTTGCTTACCCTGATGATTTGCTCAAATATAAGGGTATTAAGGGAGCTCAACCACTCGCATCGGGAGCATTTAAACTCCTTCCAGCGCCAAAATCCTTATTTATGTTGGCATCATTTGCAGTTTTATCTATAGCAGTACTTTTAAATACCGGAAGTTTTTCTTCCGATACACGTGCAGAAAAGGTTATTGGAAAAGTATATCTTAATACAGCAGGCTCTCTTCTCTCAGTAAGCTTTAAATCACAAGTATCAGAAACCTCTACTATTATTTTTTATGATGAGAAAAGAGTTGAAACGGGAAGATATATCGTTTCATCTGAACCTAAGACAGTTCATGTAGGTACAATACGTGGGTTTGATAAAAATAGAGATGTATTCTACGCAATCCAGTTTTCAAAAACATCAACTCCTATCACGGAAGTACAATTGGAGAAATAAATTAGGAAGTAGCCTTCTGTTTCAGTTTATTCAGAATACCGACGATTTTACTTTCAATGCCTCGTAGCTCAAGTGACGCCTCTGCAGGATCAACTATATTTACATTTAAGCCTGTCCCCAGTTCAAATCCAGCGCGATGGACAAAACGAGGAATAATGCGAAGATACCATTCATGTCCCGGATATATATAGTAATTATAGGCAAAGTCCATATCGGTGAGTTGATGCCCATCAAATATTTTTTTGAGTTGCTTCAATGTCTGACTCATGAG
>JAPLYR010000140.1:0-1430 GCA_026395455.1 Candidatus Roizmanbacteria bacterium
AGCAACTAAAAGCTACTGAGTGTTCTAATTCTGTCTGTTGCCAAATAGGCACTGTTTGGACTTTCTATTATGATAGAAATAAGTGTTTAGCAGATCAAGAAAGCCACTATAACGAATTAATTAAATTATTAAAAATATATCCTAGCCTAAACATACCAACATTGGCTCCATTACCCACAATGCAACCATTGCAAAGGTATACACCAAACTATCAGAATACTCCGCTGGTTATGCCGTCTGTAGATATGTATCAAATGTATAAACAGTGCGTTAAGAACGCTACAGATAGCTTTAATGCTAGAGTTGCACCTTTATTAGCCAATGGAGCTGCTGAAAGTAGCTTAATGATTGAAGCCCAAATAAAAAAAGATCAAGATATTGGGACATGTCAAAAGCTTTATAGATATTAAAAGTACCTATGTCCATAGAGCTTCATATATATACCGTATACTACTTAACTACTAAAAAATAAAAAAGGGTTCTATTAATTAGCTTTAACTATCAATTAATAAGAAAACCCGCATCGGGGACAATAAGAGTGGCAAGAGTATAATATTTTGTGTAAGATATTTCACTCAACAAAAGATAATGAAAAGCGATCAGGTTGACTATAATTTTCAACAAGATGCGTGGTATTCTCCTAAGTTAATAATTATTCTCTTTAACAAACTATTTAGAAAATACGGTAGTAATATTTATAAGTCGCAATTCAAAAGAGCCCTCGAAATGTTTAATGCAGCAATAGCCTTATTGGGCGTTTATGAGCTTGATGAAGGTAATAAATATTGGTTGCAGTCTAATAATCAGACAAGTTCACCTGATGTTATGGCTGTACAGGAAGCTGAGATTCCTGGAGAAAAAGTAACCTTGATGATATCGCAGATGGAGATGGTTGAATTTCAGCAAAACTATCCTAACAATAATATTATTGATTTTTTAAAACATACTAAACTGTCTCCTCATAAGGCATATGATGATAAAACATTAATTGTGGTAATGATCAACAGGAAAGTACAATTAAATAGAGCGATAATCGCGACTGAATTGCAGAAATTAAAACCTCGTTCAACCATATATATATTAGGTAAAATTTTAGAAAAACCAGCAAGTTGGTTCATGATATTCAGTCCGTATCCAAGACCAACAACTGTAGTTCAATTCGACTTCAGTAAAACTGCACAAAAATATAGTATCCCTGACAATATCCGTTTATTCAAGGGGGCTAACGATAAGATCGTTTATGTTAAAGGTGAAAAGGAAATAATAAAATTAAGTAATGTTTTTAGTTTTGATGAAAAAAAGGTAGAAAAATATTCTATTTAAGAATAGTATTAATTAAACAATGTCAACCCTTATGGATGTGGAATGATAGTTGTTTTTTAACTCCTTAAAAACTATGACAAAAACAGGAGAAGGAGTACAATTCATGG
>JAPLYR010000140.1:1441-3441 GCA_026395455.1 Candidatus Roizmanbacteria bacterium
CATGGTATATGCCGATATTAGCTGGAATAATGATATTTATCGTTGTATTAATAGGAGGTAGTATTGCTTCACAAACAAAAAAACCTAACATTCTACCCACTCCTACAATAACTAAAATAGTTCCAACAAAGAATCAACCAATAGATATAGTATCTCCAACTCCAACAAGAACTCCTTCTACAATTCCAACTCCAACACTAACACAAATACCTACTATAATCCTAAAGCCCACTAGTATTCCACCCACTTCAATTCCTCAACCTACAAGAGTTCCCCCAATATCAGTACCATATGTTCCTATATACATCCCCCCTACTCAAATACCACAACAGGTAGCACCACAAACAAATTCAGGCAGTGGTTTTTCATGTAACTGTGGTAAGGTTTGCGGTGCAATGAGCTCGTGCGAGGAGGCTTATTATCAACTAAATACTTGTGGTTGTTCTGTGCGGGATGGAGACCATGATGGAGTACCTTGTGAAACTATTTGTCCTGGAGGATAGTAAATAATATTTCTCAAGAGGTGGAGTTGAGAGTAGAAAAACTCATTATTTTATTACCCCTTTGAAGAAATATTATGTAGTCATTATGCAATTATAAGTTCAACTAGTTAGTATGGAAATTATTTATATCATTATAGTTTGTTTTATTTTATATCAGGTATATAGAGCGTGGGAGAGTTCATAAATAATAAAAAAAAAGCAATAGAAGATATGGAAGAAGGTAAAGATTTATTTATAAAAATGTCAGGTCAAAAAAGATATGAGGAAATCATAAATGAACTTGAAGAAATAAATAAAGAAAAAATAAAAATGAATCCTTTGGTAGTCCACTTAAAGGAAAAATATAAGTATGATCCTGCAAAAATTATTACAATTCTTGTTGATTACGCTGATTGGCTATATGCCACCGGTCATTATTACGCAAACAGGATTCACATACACTATGTTGAAGATGCAGATTCTATATTTGAAGAGAATAACGAAAACTTTTTGAAAGCAATAACTATAAAAGAAAGACTATCCAAATTAGCAGACAAAGATGTATTAAAATTATTGGCGACAACACAAAAGAAATAACACAACTACCTTAATAGATAAATAGTCTCGTTGGTAGACAAAAGTTGCTTACTCAAGCAATCTAAATTTACAATCAATGTCAATTATTATGAGTAAGGCTTCTCGTTGATATTGATAATAAATTTCTCAGAAATTGAATAACCATCTCACAATTCAGACTTTATACAAAGTAGTATTTTTTCCTCTCCTCCATATGTGGCGACATATATATACGTAGTATGGGTACGACCACCTGTTTTTAACGAAAGGGTTATATTATTTAGCTTCAATTATTTATACCTTGCTTTTTGCGAGAAATTTAAGAAGATCCTCCTCCATTATTCTATACCCCTTCCCTATTTTACTTGCAGGAAGCTTCTTTGCTTTGATGTAGCGTCTAATCGTTAAGAGGCTTACTTGAAGCTTTTTCGCTACTTGATCAATAGTATAGATATTTTGCATAAGACAATATTACTTTAGATATCATTGTCATGTCAATACATATCATTAGTTTACTATTGACTATGAACAACCAATCGAGGATGGAAAAATCTGCATTTCTCGAGCTGCGGGAAGTATTACTTTCCCTTGTAGATTCTTACTTATTGCTGCTTCCAATCCGTGTCCATGTGGATATCTTGGACATCCATCAAAAAAATGTAGTTGTTCATTTAATTCTATTCAGCAATATCGCAAACGCCTATCTGGACCTATACTTGATCGCATCGATATTCATGTAGATATTCCTCCAGTGAAAGAGGAAAAGCTTACATCAAATGAAAAATCTGAATCGAGTTTAATTGTAAGGGAAAGAGTGTGTCTTGCACATAAAAAACAAATAAAACGATTTGGCTATTCATTAACCAATGCTGAAATGAATTCAAGTCAGATACGCACTATTTGCAAAATGAGTGATGCTGCAAGTTCACTTCTTAAAACAGC
>JAPLYR010000045.1 GCA_026395455.1 Candidatus Roizmanbacteria bacterium
AGAGTCGGGGTGGCGAAATTGGCAGACGCGCTATCTTGAGGAGGTAGTGCCCAAAAGGCTTGGAGGTTCAAGTCCTCTCCCCGACACATGTTTTGAGGTTGGGACAAGATAATTGTTAGTTGGAGGTTCCCCGTTCGTCCTCACAATATGAGGACTGCACGGGACTAACTCGCAGTAATTGTTCACTTTCAGTTCACAAACTGCGAGTTGAGCAAGTCTTCTCCCCGACACCAAAACGAATTGACAACGAACAGCTAACATATACCATTTATCGCATTGTTACGTGCTAGCTGTTTGCTGTTATCAGTTTACCGCCTGGATAGCTCAGCGGTAGAGCAGCTGTTTTGTAAACAGCAGGTCCGCAGTCCAAATCTGCGTCCAGGCTCCATAAAAAGGATTCTTAACTCACTCAAAAGGCATCTCCTCATGTATAATAGAGCTTAATGACCTGGTAGCTCAATTGGATAGAGCAACTCCCTTCTAAGGAGTAGGTTGTGAGTTCAAGTCTCACCCTGGTCACACTTCACTTAACACATATGAATAGAATAATCCCAGTAGTCATCGCAATCATCCATAAAGATAATAAGTTCCTTTTAACGGAACGGAAAGGAAAAGACGCCGATGACGCTCCTTTTGGGAGAATCTGGCATTTCCCCGGAGGTGGAGTTGAGTTTGGAGAAGAGCTCCATGATGCTCTTTTACGTGAGATAAAAGAAGAGTTGAATCTTGCCGTAGCAATTGAACACCAACTCCCCCGCATATTTTCTGCAGTACGCCCCCATTGGCATGGTCTCCTTATTCCCCATCTGTGTTCCATTCAAGGAGAGGAGCATATTGTCTTAGATTCGGAATCATTTCAATACGGCTGGTTTACGTATGAAGAAATAAAAAAAATGTATACACTTCCATTCGTTGCTGAGATGTTGGACGATGCTTTAAGCTTACTTAAAAAGTGAAAGCCCAATATGTTTGAGTGCCTTTGTAGTAAGTACTCTTCCCCTTGTTGTTTTTGTTAAAAACCCAATTTGAAGTAAATAGGGCTCAATGAATTCTTCAACGGTTCGAACATCCTCGGACAAACTTGATGCGATTGTTTCAACTCCTGTTGGTTTATTCTGAAATTTCTCCCCAAGACACTCCATGTACGCTCTATCAATTTCTGTGAGTCCTAATGAATCTATGCCAAGTAGAGTGAAAACAGAATCTAATAGTTCTGATTTTACTACTGTGTGATTTCGAACCTGCGCAAAGTCACGTATTCGCTTTAATATTCTATTGGCAATACGCGGGGTTCTGCGAGATCTATTTGCAACTTCTTTTGCAAGTTCACTCGTAAGTTCAATCCCTAAAACCTTAGCGGCACGACGAATAATAACATTCATGTCTTCGAGCGTATAAAAATCAAGTCGCATAAGAAGTCCAAAGCGATCACGGAGAGGAGCAGAAAGAAGTGCAAGCTTGGTTGTAGCGCCTACTATGGTGATTTTTGGCACAGGTAGTCTGACAGTACGAGCAGATGGTCCCTTTCCTATGATAATGTCAAGAGAGTAGTCTTCAATAACTGGATAGAGCATCTCTTCTACATGCTTTGGCAGTCTATGAATTTCATCAATAAATAAAATATCATTGTCTTTGAGATTGGTAAGGATTGCAGCTAGGTCTCCACCTTTTTGAATTGCGGCACCAGAAGTTATTTTGATGTCACCATGGAGCTCATAGGCAATAATGTGTGCAAGCGTTGTTTTACCTATACCAGGAGGTCCATAGAGAAGGATGTGTTCAGTTGCGTATCCTCGTTTATTGACGGCATCAAGAAATATACGGAGCGTATCAGAGGCATTTTTTTGTCCAATATATTCTGAAAGTGTTTGCGGTCTGAGATTGCCTAAATCAATAGGAGTTACATCATTTTTTTTCATGTTATTTATGTACTGTCATTCGTAACGCTTCTTGAATTTTCTTTTCAATACTTAATTCTTTTGGGAGCTTTTCAAATAGTTGTTGAGCTTCACTCTTTTTATATCCCAGTTCTATTAATGCATCTATTACTGTTTTGTCATCCGATGAAAGTGTCTGCTCAAACTTAAATTCAGTCTTAAATTTTACGGATAGTTCCAAGACAATTTTCATTGCTGTTTTTTTGCCAATGCCGGGAATTTCTGAAAATAATTTTACTGAGTTTGTTCTTACCGCATCGACTGCTTGCTCAAAGGAAACATGTGAAACAATACTAAATGCAGTTTTTGGTCCAACACCTGGGACAGAAAGAAGTAAATGAAAGAAGTTTTTTTCTTCACGGTTTGCAAACCCAAAAAGCACATGTGCATCATCTCTTACTTGAAGATGCGTATAGACCATAATTTCGTCTCCGACTAATTTATGTGAAAGTGCAGAAGGTGTGATGTAGAGTTCATAACTAACTCCAGATGCAGTATCAATAACAGCAGATTTATCATCGAATTCTGAAAGTATTCCTGTAAGC
>JAPLYR010000036.1 GCA_026395455.1 Candidatus Roizmanbacteria bacterium
AGTATTTTTTTAAATTTAGTTTTCATAGCATTGAAATAAATTGATCAAATAACCAAGAAGTATCAACTGGCCCTGGAGCCGCTTCTGGATGAAACTGAACCGACATGAATGGAAGTGTCTTATGTATTATTCCTTCATTTGTTCCATCATTACAATTAATAAACCAAGGTTTAAATCCTGGAGGAATTTTCCCAATAGCAAAGCCATGGTTTTGAGTGGTGATGTAGCATGTCTTGCTTCCAACTAGCGAACAGGGTTGATTTTGTCCCCGATGCCCAAATGCAAGCTTATACGTATCTCCCCCACTGGCAAGTGCCAATATTTGATTTCCTAAGCAAATTCCAAAGAGAGGAATTTTCAGTGCCAATATTTTTTTTACTATCTCAATTGTTTTATCTGCCATCTTGGGATCCCCAGGTCCATTTGAGACAAGAACTCCATCGCACTGTATACCTTCTTCTATGAAGTCACAGTCCCAAGGGACGCGTATTATTGTGACATTTCGTTTTACTAACTCTCGAACAATATTGTCTTTCACTCCACAATCAATTAAAACAACTTTCTTTTTTCCTTTTCCAATTGTTTCTATTTTTTGAGTTGAAACTTGTGCTACTAAATTTTCTTTGTTTGGATCAATGAAATCAATTTTTTCTCCAAACTCAATTTTGACAAGTGTGGCTCCCTCATCTCGAATTTTTTTTACAATAAAGCGAGTGTCTGATATTTCAAGAGCTGGAATATGCTCACTTTTAAGCCATTGCGAAAGTGACATTGAACTTTGAAAATGGGACGGCGTGTCTATATATTGAGAGACAATCAATCCACTTACCTGTATTTTCCCAGACTCCCATGTTTCTCTTTTGGGAACTCCATAACTTCCAACAATTGGATATGAAAGTGTCAAAATTTGTCCCTTATAAGATGGATCTGTCAAACTCTCTGGATACCCCATCATACTTGTTGAAAATGCGATCTCCCCTGCAATTGAGGTTTCAGCTCCAAAACTGGTGCCTTCAATTGTTGTGCCATCACTAAAAATTAAATGTCCCTTCATACTATTTATCCGAGAATTAAACTTAATAATGCCATTCGTACATGGAGTCCATTTTTTACCTGTTTTGAAAGATACACAGCACGAGGGTCTGTATCAACTCGCATGTCAATATCCCCAACTCTAGGAAGTGGATGCATAAGAATCATTTTTTTATTTCCCTTTTCATTCATTAGTTCTGGAGTGACAACAAATTTATTTTTTAAAAGCTCATACTCTTTTTTATTTGTAAATCGCTCCTTTTGAACACGCGTCCAATACCAAAAATTACAAGTAGATGGAATTTCTTCTTGTTTTGCAATCTCAATGAGAGTTACTCCTCTACTTCAAATATATTCAATAAATGGTTTTCCCAGTTTGAGCTGTTTTGGAGAAAGTAAATAAATAGTATTATTTTTATAAAGTGACAATAACTTTAAAAGTGAATGTACTGTCCTTCCATTGAGTAAGTCACCTACAATTAATCCCGTTAATCCTGATAGTGATTTTGTTGTTTGAAAAATGGTATATGCATCAAGAAGCGCTTGTGTAGGATGTTCTCCTATCCCATCGCCTGCATTAATAACCGGAATTTTGACTGCATCAGCTGCACGTTGTAATGTCCCCTTTTCAAAATGTCGCATAACAACCGCATCTGAATAATTTTCAAAAACACGCATAGTATCTTCGAGTGTTTCTCCTTTTATTGAGGAAGATGTTTGTAGAGGATTTTGATACTCAATTGTTGTACCTCCCAATTTTTTTACTGCTGCAGAAAAAGAACTAAATGTTCTGGAAGAGGGCTCAAAAAATAGGAGCGTAACTAATTTTCCCCTCAAAATTTTACTTGTTTGAGCAAACGACATTTTGCTCATTTTATGAGTAAGTTTAAATATTTCCTGAATAGTTTTTACCGATAATGAATCGATAGAAATATATGATTTGTTTGAAAGAGCCGATCGAGAATTAGTATGCATAGGCGAAAAAAAACCGCCCCTTCTGGGCGGTGGAATTCCTTTAGAAATTTTTAATGAATCGCTTGTGTCTCATTAAAAGGATATTTAACCAGATAATAGTCCTATTGTCAAAACTATTTTTTTAGAGACTGTCGTATTGCGCTAATTACAAGTTCTATCCCAAGAATATTTTCACCTCCATGAGGCAAAATTATATCTGCATATTTTTTTGTTGGCTCAACAAATGCCAGGTGCATGGGACGAGACATAGTGAGATATTGATTCAAAGAAAAGTCGAGTGTTCGCCCTCTTTCAAGCATATCTCGCGTTATTCTTCTTCCTAAACGAATGTCTGCATCTGTATCAATAAATAATTTGATATCCATTAAATTTCGTAATGTTTCATTCTCAAAAAGAAGTATGCCGTCAACGATAATGATTTTTTTTGGTTGAATGATGACAACTTCTTCCGATCGATTGTGTTGTGAAAAATTATATGTGGGAATTTTTACTCTTTTTCCTTTTTTAAGTTCTTTTAAATGGCTAATGAGCAGAGATGTTTCTAAAGAATCTGGATGATCGTAATTGATTTCTTTTCGTTTATCAAAAGTCAAATCCGATCGATCACGATAATAACTATCATGAGCAATGATTTCACAGGAATCTTTAAAGAATGAGGAGATTTTACACGAAACAGTTGTTTTCCCAGAGCCTGTGCCTCCAGCAATACCAACAAAAAGTGGTTTCATAAAATAAGTGCCGGGAAAGGGAGTCGGACCCTTACGAGGTTGCCCTCACTAGTTTTTGAGACTAGCCTGTCTGCCATTTCAGCACCCCGGCGATCTGAAGATTATATCATAATTACCAACTGCCTCCGCCCCCTCCACCACCCCCTCCACCTGAAAACCCACCACTAAATCCAGATGAAAAACCGGAGCTGGAACGTGTTGGAGTAGCGCTATAACTAAATGTCGACACAGAAGAATGGAGTGAATTGGAAAAATAAACAGCGTTAAATGCTGCATTATTTTGTCCGGTATACCAAGAGGGTTGAGTAAGATTTATATCTTTAAATCGATTCGCCCATATCTTTTCAACACCAAATGCTACCGCATAGGGTAGTAATTTTTCAAACATCATCTGATTCTTTGCTTGGAATTCCAATTGTCGTTCTTGGGACGTAAGAAATGTCTTAAGAGAATTTCCTATTCCTGCTTGTTGAGCGCCTTCTACCGTTTTTGCAGGCATGAATTTTGCAAACACAAATGCCACAAATGCGAGACACATATTCCCTGTAAATAAAGCAACCCCAGCAAGTGCAAAATATTTTGTACGAGTTGACTGAGGATTTGTTTTAAAAAACCCATCGGATACTATTTGATCATAGAGACTATCGGTAACTTTTTGCATTGCTGTACTTAAATCTCTTCCTTTTAATTTGCATTCATCTTTTCCATTAAACAATCCATTAAGTAATTCCTTTTCAAACGTCATTAATTTCTTATCTCCACTCCAGTCATTTTTTTTCACAAATGTAAACTCTCCTTTTTTTTCTTCAACAATTTGGAAGAATCCTTTTTGAGCAAGTTGAATCAAAGTACCAAAAATATCTTTCATATCGACCGTCTCATCAATGAGGGAGCCAGTCTCAGCAGGAGTCAGAGGTCTCCCTGAAGCTTGAGGAGGATCATACCAAACCCGTACTGCTTGTGATCGTGGATCTCGTCCGCTCCAGTACCATTTAAACGGAATATATATCGGAAGACCTACATACCAAATGAATGCAAGTATCCCAAGAATGGTGAAAATAACCCCCAGAATAATTTTCCCATACCAGGTATTTTCAAATGCGGTATAGAGTTTTGGTTCAAGTACAGCAATTAATCCTTTAGGAAATCTCACTACAAAAGTAAGACCACTCCCAACGTCAAGACGCTGTGTTGAAACAGATGCACTATTTTGCTCTGATACAACTTTACAATCTTGAGTAGTACTCCCTACGCTACCGGTATAACATATTGTTTTTACATCCACCATCTGCGTTCCTTCAGGTAAACGTATTGTGGTGTTTACGTTCTCCATGCTTGCTGGCCACTCATTTCCAGTACTATTCCAATACAATTCATCATGATCCGAATAGTATGTGAGTGCTCCTGAAACTAAATATCGAATAATGTAGGTATGGAGACCAGTAATTGTTCTGTTTGCGTCCCCAATCTTCAATTTAAGCTTATTATTGACCCAAGAGCTACTATACCCGTAACTAGCACCTTGTTCATCCTTTACGCTTTCTACTTTGACCGATAATTCATATTCTTTCCCATCGCTATTCTTTTTTATAACAGGGATTTCTCGATATATACCGTGCTTATATGCATCTTCATAGTCATAATTTATTTTTTCTTCAACAAGCATCGTTCCCTCTTTTTGAATCGTTATTTGTGAGTCGTAACTGCGAATAATTTCTGCGTGAACAGGAAAATGTCCAAAAAACAAAAAAAATATTGATAATGTTATTGAGAAGATTGTCTTTTTCATTTAATTATTATAGCTCACGAAATATTGAGAAATACATTCCATCTTTTATTATATGTATTTTTTGCTTGTTTTGTGCCTAATAGTATACTATAATATATTGCTATAAGACTATGCCTAGTACATTTGAACAAGTAAAACATTCTGCAGCACCATCGAGTTCTGAAATACCTATAAATAGTATTCAACTTTATACTGGAAAGATTCAAAGTTTCATGGAAAATCCTGGAAGTAGACAGCTTATATGCAGGGATATCACTACTACATTTCTTGAACATCCAGAAACGATTATTGACTACACAGAGGCCTTTCAAACTGCAAAAACAACAAGTAGTTCAAAGTCTAAGGCAAAAGATTTTGAAACGCTCGATAGGTTTGTCATAGATGAAATAAAACTTTATCCACGCACCCATTTTCAAGAAGTAGTAGATAATCCTCAGCGACTTTTACCAGTAATTAGAACCACACTTAACGTCGAAAATCCAAATAGTAATATTTCAATAAATGACTATCCAAAATTGGATCAAAAAAGGAAA
>JAPLYR010000141.1 GCA_026395455.1 Candidatus Roizmanbacteria bacterium
ACACCCCATGGTTCAGTATGAGCATCGATAACATTTTTTATCTGAGTATTAATTTCTGCTGTTTTTGAAAGAAGTTGGTCCAGAACAAATTGTCCAACAACATTTCTGACAGTTGTTTGACTTATCTGGTTTACTGCGTCATATACATTTTCAATTGCAATGACTGACTTTTGTGGATCCACAATATGGTAGTAAGCTACTGCGGCAATATCGATAGACACATTGTCTTTTGTAATAATTTTCTGAGTAGGAATACCCATTGTGACGGTACGTAGAGCTACTTGTTGCATTCGTTCCAATATGGGGACAAGAATAATAAGACCAGGTCCACGTACTCCAGTACAACGACCTAGAAAAAAGATAACACCTCTGTCATATTCATTTACTACTTTTACACTCATGAAAAATAAAACAACACCAAGTATTAGAAAAAAAATAGATAGTTCCATATGAAATTAGTCTACAGCGAACACATACGTCTGTCAACAAGAGTACAGGAGGATGATATATAATAGTTCAATATGATTCGTACTCGCATTGCACCATCCCCAACAGGAAAAGACGTCCATATCGGAAGTGTTGCTACGGCACTTATGAACTATGCATGGGCAAAAAAGAATAACGGAAAATTTATCATTCGCATAGAGGATACCGATCAATCTCGACTTGTCCCAGGAGGAGAGAAAAAAATGCTCACGACACTCCAAGAATTAGGGATCATTGCAGATGAGTCTCCACTCATTGGGGGTCCTTTTGCACCATATCGACAATCAGAGCGTCTCGATATTTATAAAAAATACGCACAAGAACTTGTTGAAAAAGGGAAGGCATATTACTGTACCTGTACTTTAGAAAGATTAACTGAAATGAGAGCAAAGCAACAAGCAGAAAAAAAGGTCCCAAAGTATGATCGATTTTGTCTTTCTCGACAAGATGAGGTGAAAAAACAAATAGAAGAAGGCATGAAGTATGTAGTTCGACTTCTGATTCCTGAGACTGAAATTGTTTTTACTGATCTTATTCGAGGTGAGGTACGTTTTCAAAGTTCAAATCTTGATGACCAAGTACTTCTTAAGTCTGATGGATTTCCTACTTATCATTTAGGAGTTGTGGTGGATGATCATTTAATGGAAATTACTCATGTGATGAGAGGTGAAGAATGGCTCCCTTCAACACCAAAACATATCATTCTTTATGACGCATTTGGATGGGAAAAACCATTTTTTGGTCATGTATCGCTTCTCCGAAATCCTGATAAATCAAAACTATCAAAAAGAAAAAATCCCGTATGGGCATCTGAATATATCGAGAAAGGCATTTTTCCAGAAGCTCTTTTAAACTATCTTGCGCTTATGGGGTGGAGTCACCCAGAAGGGAAAGATATATTTGATTTGGATGAATACATTAGAGTATTTGACATTAAAGATGTTCAAACTGAGAAATTAAAAAGCAAAGTCGTCGAATATATTGGGGGTGAATATAATGAAAAAGTTATCGAGATGACCATTCCTCTTGTAAGAGAACGAATGAAAAAGTTATCAGAATACATTCCACTCACAGAATTTCTTTTTAAAGCTCCAGATGCATATGAAATTCCATTAGAAAAATATAAGGATACTCTTACTAAAGTTATTGCAAAATTAGAATCAATCGATGCATTTAATTCTCTTAAAATAGGAGAAGCAATGGTTGACGTTGCCAAAGAATCTGGTCTCAAAAATAGTGAGTTTTTTCAAATGTTGCGAGTTGCTATTACAGGCAAAAAAATATCTCCACCACTTAACGAATCTATGGAGATTTTAGGAAAAGAAGAATGTATAAAAAGGATAAAAACAGTCTAAATTAAGAATATAGTTCCTGCCAGTGAGGATCTACCTCAACAGTAACATCAAGATATACCTTTTTTCCAATTGCGAGTGCGATTTCTTTTCTAGCATAACTTCCAATTTCTTTAATTTTTCTTCCTTCTGCTCCAATAATCATTCTCTTGTATCGATCTTCAGTAGTTAAGATACGTGCCTTCACATATGTTAGATCGTTTGATCTGTTTTTGATTTCATCAACTACAGCAGTTGTTGTATATGGAATTTCTTCACCCATCATAAGGAATACTTTTTCACGAATAAGCTCTGCAACAAACGTTCTACTATCAATATTCATTACTGGATATGGATTTACATGTTCAAGATTCTCACCTTCTTTTTTTTCTGGCATTAGTTCAAATATTCTATTAAGAAGAGGGCCTAAATGCATGCTGTGTAATGCAGATATTTCAAATGAATCAGTAAACTCTTCTTTCATAAACTCATATTGAGCAAGAAATGACTTATCTTGTTTATCTACTTTATTAATTACCAGAATTTTTGGTTTATCAATTTTTCTTACAATACCTAATACTTTTGCTTCTTCAAAATCACGTCTGCGTGTATGGTCTACCATATAGAGAACTACATCCACTTCTTCATGAAGAGTCGCAAGTGTATTCTGATTTATTTTTTTTGATAACTTATCTTCTGCCTTAGCAAATATGCCTGGAGTGTCAACAAATACAATTGTTCCACGCTCTTCCTCAAGAAGCGCTTTTATTGGGAATCGAGTTGTTTGGGCTTTAGGGGAGGTAATAGCCACTTTTTGGCCAATAAGATTGTTTAAAAAGGTAGATTTTCCGACATTTGGTCTTCCGACAAGGAGCACTTTACCGCTCTTCTTCACGCTATTTTCCATAGCTCTATTATACCAAGCGAAAGGCATTAACGGTTGGGAGTATTTACTATATCAAACAACATCACTTGGTGGGTTTAAATCAACAGAATCAAAGATGAATTTTGATTCGCCGCTAGGCAATTCCTCGACATCTTTTAGCTTTCTTTGCATTTGTTTAGTACGTGTTCCAACTAATTTATCTATTTCAGAATCAGCTTGTCGTATTTTTTCTTGTGCTTTTTCAAGAACCTGTTCAAAATTTTTAAACTCAGTTTTAACTTCACCGAGAACTTTCCAAACTTTGCTTGACTGCTTTTCAATCATAAGAGTTCTAAATCCCATTCTAAATCCACTTAATGACGAGGCTAATATTGATGGGCCGGCAACATTCACATGATATTTGTTTTGTAGTTTTTGTATTAAATCTGTTTTACGAACAATCTCTGCATACAATCCTTCGGTTGGGAGAAAGAGTATTGCAAACTCAGTTGTGTAGGGAACATCAATATATTTGTCATGAATATCTTTTGCAAATGATTCAATATCATCTTGCAACTTTTTCGAGAATGAAGCAATTTGTGCAGGGTCACCAACATCATATGCATTAATGAGTGCAATATAATTTTCCGTTGGAAATTTTGAATCAATAGGAAGATATACTGGTCCGCTCTCGTCACCTGGAAGTTTGATTGCAAACTCAACCAGATCATTACTCTCTTTTTTTGTCTTCACATTCTTTTCATATTGATCTGGGG
>JAPLYR010000012.1 GCA_026395455.1 Candidatus Roizmanbacteria bacterium
GATTACATCAAGAACATGATCACAGGTGCAGCCCAAATGGATGGTGCAATACTTGTTGTTTCAGCTCCAGATGGTCCAATGCCACAAACACGAGAACATATTCTTCTTGCAAAACAGGTTAACGTTCCAGGAATCATTGTTTTCCTTAATAAATGTGATATGGTCCAAGATAAGGAAATTCTTGATCTTGTTGAAATGGAAGTTCGAGATCTTCTCACAAAATACGGATTCCCAGGAGACACAGTTCCAGTCATCAAAGGTTCTGCTCTTAAAGCATTAGCTGATGATCCAGAAGCAATCAAACAGATTGAAGAACTCATGACAGCAGTTGATACATACTTTCCAGAGCCAGTTCGACCAACAGACAAACCATTCCTTATGCCTATTGAGGACGTATTCACAATCCCAGGCCGAGGAACAGTCGTCACAGGTCGTGTTGAAAGAGGAATTCTTAAACTCAACGAAGAACTTGAAATCGTTGGACTTAAAGACACAACAAAAACAGTTGTTACAGGTATTGAAATGTTCCGAAAGACACTTGATGAAGCACGTGCAGGAGACAATACAGGTATTCTTATTCGAGGAATCGAAAAGAAAGATGTACAACGTGGACAAGTTCTTGCAAAACCAGGAACAATCAAACCACACACAGAATTTGAGGCTGAAATCGTCGTTCTTAAAAAAGAAGAAGGTGGACGACACACAGCATTCTTCAATGGATATAGACCACAGTTTTATATTAGAACAACAGATGTTACTGGAGAAGTCATTCTTCCAGCAGGAGTAGAAATGGTTATGCCTGGTGACAACGTTAAAGTCACTGGTAAACTTATCTACCCAGTTGCTATGGAAGAAGGATTAAAGTTTGCTATCCGAGAGGGTGGACACACAGTAGGAGCAGGTGTTGTAACAAAAATTATTAAATAATAGTTCGATTTAAGCGCACATTTACACTATGCCTAAAGGAAGAATTAGAATAAAAATGAGATCTTATGACTATCGCATCATTGATGAGACATGTCAGAAGTTAGTTGATACAGCTGTGAGAACAGGTGCATCAGTTATGGGTCCAATCCCACTTCCAACAAAGGTAGAAGTGTTTGTAGTAAATAAGTCGACGTTTATTGATAAAAATGCCAGAGAACACTTTGGTCTTAAAACTCATAAACGATTAATCGACATATTGAACCCAACAAACCAGACTATTGATTCCCTTATGCATTTAGAGCTTCCTGCTGGAGTAGAAGTAGAAGTAAAAATGTAATATAGGCTTGATAAAAGGCGATTAGTATTATATAATCACAAAGTTCCGGATAGAATAAATATGCCTTGTACGCATGGCATATTTTTTTCGTCATTGTCCGATAAGTTTAATTACGCTATGGACAGGTTTATTTTAGGTATAAAAAAAAGTCAATCACAACGTTTCGATGAAACAGGCTCACGAGTAGCTGTTACAACAATTGAAACAGCACCAAATTATCTTCTTGATATTAAGTTATCAGCAAAGAATGGATATTCTGCAATATATTCAAGAATTCCGATTTGATCCAAAAGTACTTCCAGTTGTTGAAACTGAGGGAAAGAAAAGTATCACTTTTGGAGAAGTCACCGTAGCAATTGGTGAAGAATTAAACCCAACTCTTCTTTTTGCTCTTAAAGATGCAATTGCAGTTACCGCAACAAGTAAAGGAAAAGGATTCCAAGGTGTAGTCAAAAGACATGCATTTAAAGGTGGATCAAAAACACATGGACAATCTGATAGACAAAGAGCACCTGGATCAATTGGTATGTCTACAACCCCAGGACGAGTTTTCAAAGGAAAAAGAATGGCAGGAAGAATGGGAAATGAAACAGTCACCATTAAAGGATTAAATGTTGTGGAAGTCACAACAACAGGACTCGTCCTCAGCGGATTAGTTCCTGGAGCAATTGGTGGATTAGTAAGGATTAAAAGAATTTCTTAAAGACTACTGATATGGAAGCTACAAAAAAAATAAAAGCAAAAAAAGAAGTTAAAGAGGTTATTGTCAAGAAATATGCAGTTGATGGAACTGATTCTGGCGTTGTAACTCTCAAAGAAGAACTTCTCTCCTTTGTTCCAAACCAAACTTTATTGGCACAATACGTTCGAGTATATCTTGCAAATCAAAGAGAAGGCAATGCATCTGCAAAAACAAGAGCAGAGGTAGCTGGTACAACAAAAAAAGTATATAAACAAAAGGGAACCGGTGGAGCACGACACGGATCTAGAAAAGCACCTATTTATAAGGGTGGTGGTGTTGTTGGCGGACCAAAACCAGCAGAATACCGACTTGAACTTTCTAAAAAACAAAGACAAGGAACATTGCTCAGTGCCGTTGCACTTCGCATCCAACAAGGTTCAGTAGCAGTCATTGAATCAGACATCGTAAAACTTACTCCAAAAACGAAAACAATCACAACTCTCTTAAAGAAAATTGAAAAAGCTAACACAAGTGTCTTATTTGTTCTTCCAGATGCAAAAGCACTTGGACTTATCAAATCAGTACGAAATATTGAAGGTGCTTCAGTCACTCACATGGGTGCATTGAATGCTCATGAACTATTGAATGCAAAAAATATACTAGTTGTTGCGGATGCCTTTGAAACAATGCAACAAATGTTCACAAAATAATGACAACCATAATTTTAAAGTCACCAGTAGTTACAGAAAAAGCAACAGCACTCGCTCAGAAAGGTGTATATCTTTTTGTTGTAGGGACATTTGCCACTAAAGATCAAATCAGACACGCAGTAGAAACATACTACAATGTCACTGTAGGAAGCATTCGAGTTAACATTCGAAAAGGAAAAGTACAAAAAGTTGGAAAAAGAATGATTCCAAAATTAGTTGCAGATAAAAAAGTTGCATATGTCACTGTTACAAAAGGATCAATAAGCTTGTTTCCAAAAGCATAAATTTGTTATTTAAGATATGATCAATTCATCAAGTCAACCAGAAAAAAATCTCACAGAACTGCTTAAAAAGCACTCTGGACGTAATCATGCTGGAAGAATTACAACTAGACATCAAGGTGGACGACACAAAAGATATTACCGTATCATCGATTTTAAACGTGATAAAAGAGACATGGAAGGCGTAGTCCGAGAAATCGAATACGATCCAAACAGAAACTCACTTATCTGCCTTGTTGAATATACAGATGGAGAAAAAAGATATATTTTGCAACCAAATGATACTAAAGTAGGAGATGCAGTATATTCTGGAGAAAAATCAGACATTAAAGCAGGAAATGCACTTCCACTTCGCTTAATCCCAATTGGTATTGAAGTTCACAATCTCGAAATTTTCCCAGGACAAGGTGGAAAACTTATTCGAGGCGCTGGAACAGCGGGAGTTGTTGTTGCTAAAGAAGGCATCTATGTTCATGTAAAACTTCCATCAGGATTGGTGCGAAAGTGTTTTGCAGAATGTTATGCAACAGTTGGTATGCTTGGAAATATTGAACACAAAGATAGAATATTAAGAAAAGCAGGCACAAGTCGCCACATGGGTATTCGTCCAACAGTTCGTGGTACAGCTCAGAACCCACGAAGTCATCCACACGGTGGAGGAGAAGGACGAACAGGAGAAGGTATGCATCCTAAGACTCCATGGGGTAAGAGTGCTCGTGGAACAAAGACAAGAAATAAAAAGAAATGGAGTAATAAATTTACAGTTAAATCATAACTATGGAAGCAAAAGCATCAGTAACAGACGTTCATTCAACACCAAAGAAATTACGCACTCTTTTAATGGATGTG
>JAPLYR010000099.1:0-2366 GCA_026395455.1 Candidatus Roizmanbacteria bacterium
GGATAAAACAAATCCAATATTCATTTGTAAGATGAATGCACGTTTCTTTGGAAATAGAAAGAAAATGACAATCAACATCCCAAAAATAAAGAATGCACTTCCATAAAACGTAAACAGTGCCAATGCAGAAAAAATGTTAAAAAAGAATATATGTTTTTTATGAGGATTTTGTACTTGAATTATCTGGATAAAATGGAACAGAGCTCCAGTTAAGAAAGCGGTCGCCATCATATACATTCGCGCTTCTTGGCTGTAGTAAATGATGAGTGGATTAAATAAAAAAAAGGCAGTAGCCCATTGTGCAGTTTTTTTGTCTTTTAAAAAAGATCCAATTTTATACATATAGAATCCTGCAATAAGCGAGAAAATAATCGAAGGGAAACGAAGTGCTATTTCAGATGATCCAAAAAAAGTACTCCACGCAGACATAAACATGTAATAGAGTGGTGGGTGAAAATCATGAATGGAGAATTGAAAAGGTATCTTTAAGACGGAAACAGCACGAACTACTTTTGCTACAATCGCCTCATCTAACCATAATGATTGGTTGAGATTTATGAGCCTAATAAGAAATGCAAAAATGAAGAGAGAATAAATGTTCATGTGTTTATTTTTACCTTGCTTGTTGGTAGTGGAGTTGGTGTTGGAGTAATTTCAAGTATGCCATTACTTATCATTGTTTGTATTTCCTTCCAATTGTCTTCTCCTGTTCGAGGAATAAGAATGTAACCTCCATAATCTGAATAGGAACTTTTCAAGTAGTCAGTATCGCTCATATGGATACTGATAAAACGATACTTTGTCGCATCTCCGGCTTCACCCATAAATTTTTTCATTTCATCTACAGAAATATCGGTCTCAACATGCGCCTTTACTTCGTTCATAAGTGAAAATACTTTTGTCACCATGCCGACACTTATTAATTTATTTTTTACAGCTTGTACAAATTGTTGTTGACGCGCACCTCGACCGAAATCTGAACCATCTTGAAGTGAATGACGAGAGCGTACATATTTGAGAGCTAGTGCCCCATCCATGTGCGTAACACCTTTATCAAAGTGGAGATGCTCATATCTACAAGGAAATGCTTCTTTTGGATCTTCAGATATATTTTTGAAAAAAGTTTCCAGTTCCGGTTTTTCGGCAAACAATTTTTTCTTTTCCTCTTCATCAAAACCAGGCTCCATAAATTTCTTTACTTGCTCAAATTCAGCTTCTTTCCCACAGAGTTCTTGTTCTTTGCCAGTTATGGGATATTCATAATCATCGAAGGTTTTCTGTACATCTACATCGACACCACCTAGAGAGTTAATTGCTTTTTCAAACCCGGTAAAGTCAATAGCAACATAATTGTCAATTGTTAGCCCAGTTACCGTTTTTATTCCTACCTCCAAAAGCTCTGGGCTTCCTGGTTTTTTCATATCCACATCTGGATAATTGGTTGGATTAAGGCTTATCTGATATAGAGAGTTTATTTTTGAATGAAATTCGGCTTTTGACTTTGTCGGAAGCTTCACCCATAAATCGCGGGGGAGAGATGTAAGGGAAACGGTATTTTTTTTGATATCTACGTGGGCTACCATAAGCGAATCGGTAAGATAGGGACCTTCATGTGCCTTGCCATCTTCACCAATGCCCCCGTATCCCAGAAGGAGAATGTTGTATTCTGTTTTCTCTTTCACTATAGGGGACGTAGTTTGCCCGTTTTTATAGATAGCTTTATAAAAATCTGCTGTTCTGAGTGCAAAATAGGCAACATATATCCCAATAAATGCGAGGAGAATAATAAGTATTTTCTTAACCATAAGGATATATTATACAGAACTATTCTTTTTTTTAGCTGTCACGAACCACACAAAAAGAAGAATAAGTCCAATTACTCCAAGTGATGCATGAAACTGACCAATATACTTCTTATCGACTGCAATTCCAGCAAGATAATTAAGAGCAATATAAGGAATGCGTCCAATAAACTCAAGAGTTGAAAGTGTAGTGGCGCGATAGGTGGAGCTAATTCGTTTATTAACAATCGCAGGTATCCATGCATATGACAATCTTCCTGAAATTTCTATCAGTAACATCACCACAACACCCCACCATCCTAATGGAAATCGTGAAAGTATAAAACCGATACACAATACCACTCCTAATATGGTAATTCCATTAAAATCATTTGTTCTTTTTTGAAACCATGCTAATTGACCAACAATGAGTGCACATATAATTGCAAAAAGGGCATACAGTATTGATTGCTCGTGTGCAAAAAAACCAAATCCAACTGCGATCGTGGGTTTAGAGATACCCCAATCATACATGCGCATAAGTACTGCTAATACTAATGCAGGAATAATAAATGGGCGCATTTG
>JAPLYR010000099.1:2390-6132 GCA_026395455.1 Candidatus Roizmanbacteria bacterium
AGATATAGTTCAGTAAACCCCTGTTTGTGCTGAGAAATAAAGGATTTTACATGGTTAACAAAAACTTTCTTTTCATTAACTTCTTGTAAAAAAAATGTTGTAACAAAGGCAATAAGTGCGGCGCCGGCACTTAGTATGTGTGCAAGACGAAAATGAATGCTGTATAACCAACCTCCCATAGAAGCTGTAACTGCAAATACAAGAATGGTCATTTGAATATTAAATGAAACGACGTGGTTATATCCTTCACTTTTACCTTCTTTCTTGAGTGATTCAAAGACAAGAGCATCAAGTGCCCCAGTTATAAATGCACGCCCCAAACTTTGCACTACAACTCCAAAAAACAGCTGCCAAATAGTTGTTCCGAGTGCAATGACTACGCTTCCTATAAAAAGCATACCAACTCCAACCACAACAGATTTCTTTTGACCAAACATGTCGGCTAAAACGCCAGTTGGAATGACCACAAAGAATTGGAGAAGAGACGTAACTGAAAAAATAAGCCCAATCAGTGAATATGAGGCAAACCGTCCCCAATAGAAATACCAAACAGCCTCAATAAACCACATGCTTAGCGCAATCTCGATAATATAATAGAAAAAAACATTACGGTTTTGAGCTTCGGGAAAGAGTCCGTTTCTGAATATTTTGTGAAGTAATGATGAGCTGTTGTGAGAACGCATGGGAGCGGGATAGGGGAATCGAACCCCTGCCGAAAGATTGGAAATCTTTCGTTCTACCATTAAACTAATCCCGCATTGACCTTTGTAGAGTATATCAAAAAGGTGAAGAATCCTCAACTCCACTATTTCACAATTCTTCGAAAAATGGACACATCCTTATTCTCAAATACTCGTGAAAAGTGGTTCAAATCAAACTTGGTCGTGTTATACAAATCGTTTGATTTATTAATATAAAAATAATCTGCATCAATGCGGTAGGGGGTGGTGAAGATATACTCATCAACGCTTTTTTTTCTTTTTGAATAATCCGTAGAAGTAAGATTAAGAATGTAGGGGGTTGAATAATACATCTCCTTCTGGGAAAGAACAGGCACATATACTGTATCTATGTTGTCTTCTAACTTGATACTTGCTGATTTTTTATATTTATCATAGGGAAGTGTAAAAACGTTCCCGCTTGGAAGTTTTTTTAAATATGTGAGAGCGTCTATTTGATTAGTGGATAAAACAAGTGCTGATTTAAAAGTTCCTCTTTCCATAAGTCCTTGTAGTGAGTTGTGTGCCGACAAAATAATTACAAGAAACAATATAAATATTTTTACTGTCTGTTTCTTTTTTTCAAGATATTGAGAAATGCCCAGTGCAGTATAAAGGCTTAAAATTATTTTGGGGTAATCTAAAAACTGGGCTGTATTCCACCATTCAACTCGCTGTATAAACATCGTTCCACCAAATAAACATACCAAAACAGAAGACATGAGTGCGACATCCATAGAGGATATTTTTCTTTTGAATATTTTTATCGCAAAATATACAAATCCAATACTTCGAATACCAAATGTATACACGATATAAAGCGCCCAAGTAAACATCTCAATTGCAAGAAGTCGTGGTCCCCAACCATGTTCCTGTAATGAGTAGCGAGCAAGAGTCATATTGGGGAGATAAAATAAATTTTTTTCCTCGATAAGAGAATGAACAATTGCAAATGGTGAGAATATAAATGTGCTCTTCGCACCCCCTTGATTAGAAAAGGGATTATAAATAAAAATCACTGAAAGCAATGAAATGACAATTACTGTACTTAAAAAAAGAAGGTGTTCTCTCTTTTTTGTTTTTAATAGCTCTAATAGCTCATATACGCCGAGTATGACTACTACCGCGCATCCACCATAAAATTTGCTTCCCCATGCAAAGAATATAATACTAATTAAATACGATGTTCTTTTTATCAAAGAAAATTTCTGGCAAACCAAAAGATAATGAATGGACAAAAGGAAAGGGATTAATGAAATAGCCAAAGGCATACTTTGAAAATAATCTATCGCTTGTCTTCCTGTTACTACGAAAGGGTCAAAAAAAGATAGTTTATGATACAAGATTAATAGATAGCTAAAAGATCCTCCGAAGAAAAATAAGAAGATGAATAAAAATATAAATGTAAATTTCTTTGAAATCTTGTGTGACAAAACAATAAGAATTTTTGTCACGAGAGCAAACCAAATAAGAGGAAGAATGCCATAAAAAACTGTATGGATACTGATTCCTATCAAAGAAATAATATTGACGATCAATGCTGAAATAAAATGATACCCCTGAAGAATTGCACCAGAATAGAGTGGCATTCGAAAAGGAAATGATTTAAAGGCAACTGATGCTATTGCCATAGTCCATGAATCATCATGCGCTGCGGAGCCATTAGGGAACCAAAAGCCACAGAGACCACCTCTACATTGAGGCAGTGCGTAGGGAATCATCATACCCACTTGGAAAATGAAAGAGAGAATGAGTAGGATGATAATTGTTTTTTGTGACCGGTTCATACTATTTAATCAACTCACTTACGTTAACAGTGCAACTCCCTTCTGGAGGAATTTTGGATTTATATTCATATGCAACCTCTAACTCTTTTTTCAAAGGAAAATAATAGGAAAGAAATGATTCACCAGAAAAAGTAAGTGCAATTTTCTGAGACCCATCCCAGGAACTCAACTTCGTATTTTTTGGATCTTTGATATATATCACTTTGCAATTTTCAAAACGAGATTTATCGTCAAAAATTTTGATAGCCTTTTTTGTTATAGAAGATTCTAACGAATAGGTACTTATTACTTCATGTTGTTTGATTCCACAATAATTCCAAACTAAATATAGGCATACAAGAAAAATAACAAAAGGTCTTATAGCCTTTCGCTTCCATAAAAGTGCAAGAATAAATCCTTCAATTATTGATATAAAAATAAGCGGAATGGTAAGTCGAACCATCCATTTATGAATAATAGGAAGAACAGGTAGGAGAAAGAGAGTAAAAAGAACTATTCCGAAGAAGCAATGAAGCAAGTATAAGCAACAAGAGATAAACTATCATTCCAAAAAAATAAATACAGAATATTGGACTGTTAAAATAGTTCCAAAATGTTCCAAATGGCATTGAAAAAATACTCCTCATGTAGTCCGACATCATTGCAGGAAATCCAAAGGACCATAGTCCATACCAGAGTGCATTATTGATAAATAACTTTGGACTTAAATGAATAATATATTCTGGGAGTACTGGCATACGTGAATTTACATAAATATGAAGTCCCAAAAATAGACAATCAAGAAGAATATAGATAATAAAATATCGATGAAGCTTTTTGTATTTTACAAAGTAGAAAAAAGCAGCAACAAGAGGAAATAATAGTGCTTGTTCTTTCGAAAAGAGCGCAAGAATAAATAAGAGAAGGCTTACAAAAAATCTTTTATTTAATATGAAATAAAGACTACAAACTAACAAAGTAAATTGAAGTACTTCTTGAAAAGTTGCAAACCAATAAAGCTGGTATACGTGAGTGAAATGAAAGAGATAGAGAATAGATGAAAATAAGGCTATTTTACTATTCTTAGTAATAGTTTCCAGAGTTTTATAGAGGAATAGTACTCCGAGTAAAAATGTAGCAAAAACAATTATGTGCCCTGTGATAATAGGATAAGGTAAACGTTGAAGAAAATAATAAAAAAACTCTGTAGGAAGTGGGCGATAAAAAGTTGTGCGAATGGGGAAGAAAAAGGAAATG
>JAPLYR010000065.1 GCA_026395455.1 Candidatus Roizmanbacteria bacterium
AACGGTACCTGAAGATTCCATCCAACCTGAGGAAATTGCCTCTAACGTTGAAGCAACTGATCAAACAGATTTCAGTCAGATTCAGCCAGAAATAGCACCAATTGAAGCAGAGCCAGCACCTCTACACAAAGAACAAAGTAAAATACCATTTATATTAGGGGGAGTGGCAGTTTTTTTTATTGTTTTTATCCTTCTTTTTGCGATTTTAAGTTCTGGTGCTAAAAAAAAGACTACACCTGCTCCTGAGGTTGTATCATTGACTTATTGGGGATTATGGGAAGAAAAGGAAGTTATGGAGCCACTCATAAAAGAATATCAAAAGTTACATCCAAATGTAACGATTACCTATGAAAGAAAATCTGAGAAAGATTATAGAAAAAAACTTCTTACATGGATTCAGAATGGACAAGGACCAGATATTTTTCGCTTCCATAACACATGGGTTCCAGAAATGGTCCTTCCTAATCCTTCAACTCCAGAATTAGCGCTTGCAGCACTTCCGGAATCAGTGATGACGTCAGCAGAATATGAAAAAACATTTTACCCAAACAAGTCATTAAAGAAAAATATGCCGATGGGACAGAAAAAATCATCAAAAAAAATATTTTAGGGATGCCATTAATGATTGATGGATTGGTGATGATAGTAAATGAAGATTTATTAAAAAAAGCAGGTATTTCTACTATCCCAACAAATTGGGATGAAATGGTTGCTGCAGCTTCTCAAATTGCAGTTAAGGGGAAGGATAATACACTCATTACTGCAGGATTTGCAGCCGGCTCTGCTACCAATATTGCACATTTTTCTGATATTTATGGACTTATGTTACTTCTTAATGGGGGAGATCTTACAAAGTTAGATCAACCAGAAGCATCAGGTGCGCTTGAAGCATATAGAAGATTTGCAGAAGAACCTAATAATGTATGGAGTGATTCAATGCCTAATTCCGTCAATGCATTTGCGCAAGGGAAAGTTGCAATGATTTTTGCACCTTCATGGGAGATACATGCCATTAAAACAACCGCTCCAGATTTAAAAATTATTGTGGCACCCATACCAAATCCCCCAGGAGGAAAGCAGTTTTCGATAGCGACTTACTGGGTCGAGGGAGTTTCAAAAAAAAGTAAACATCAGTTGGAAGCTTGGAAATTCTTAACCTATCTATCTTCAAAAGAAGGTCAGACAAAAATGTTTGAAATTCAGAGCAATATTCGCATGTTTGGTATTCCCTATTCCCGCGTAGATCTGGCAGAATTACTCATACAAGATCCTTATTTGGGTCCCGTTGTTAAACAAGCAGCGGAAGATAGATTTGTTTCGTTGCCTCTTATCACTAATACGTTTGATGATGGTCTCAATGATGAAGTTGTTCGATACTTAGAAAACGCTATTAATGGCGCCTCACAAGGAGTATCATATGGAGAGGCAATGAAAAAAGCAAAGGAAGGAGTTGACCAGGTTTTTTTACAATATAAAATCAAATCAGATACTCTATGAAACTACCTTTTATAAATAACAACAATGTCAACGGAGAAGTTTACTGTGGTATTTTACTCAAGGAAGCTCAGGGAATCTGTTTTGTGTACGAAAAGAAGCCACACTCTGTTTTTCTTCTCAAACAAAAAGAATTTCAATATTCAGATGGGTGGGAGCACATTGTCGACGATATAGATGAGGCGCTCTCAATCATTGAACAAGAAATGGGCAAGCAAACAATCATATCTCAATGTGTCTTTTTTGTTTTTGCACATCTTATAGATCAAGTGACTCATGAAATTGCCAAACCTTATATTTCCAAATTGCGAGATATTTCAAAACTACTTGAGTTAAAACCAGTCGGGTATATGGAAGTCATCGACGCAGTGCATGAAGAATTAGAAACAGAGAAACAAACTCGCTTATCAAGCATTGTGGTCGAGCTTGATGATACTCAAATGACAACCTTTTTATTTAAAGGTGGACATAAAATTGCGATTCAACATTCATCACGTACAGATAACTTTGCAGATGACATGCAAGGATCTCTGGAAAAAATCGCGCAAAGTCATATATTGCCCAATCACATCTATCTCTATGATTCTACAGATTTAGCTGAAGAATCATCAGATCTACTTTTATATTCTTGGAAAAAGAATTTATTCATCCAGCAACCTCGTATAGCTGTTGTCCCATCTTCAACGGTAAGTAAAGCTCTCTTAAAACTTCTTGAAAAGCAATTGTGTGAACAACCTCAAGTTATAGCGCAAAAAGAAGAAATGAACATGCCAAAAGAGGTTATGGGTTTTACGATTGGGCGCGAAATAGAAGAAGAAAATGTAATTGAAGAAACGAGCAAACCAAAAAATATGGTTAGATTCTCATTCCCAAAAATAAAACTTCCTTCACTTAGTTTCTCTCGCGCAACTCCGCTAATCGCTATCCCGTTTGTCATTATTGGAATTTGTTTTGGTATGCTTTATTTCTTGCATAGAGCCAACATCATTATTAAAGTCCCAGTGGAAAAAAAGAATGCAGAAATAACAATACAAGCATCAAAAAAGCCAACAAAAACCGATCAGGTTGAATTACAAACAGTGACAACCTCTTTCAGTTCTATAGAAAAAAAGGATACAACTGGAAAACGAGATATCGGTGAAAAAGCCTCAGGAGAAGTAACACTGTATAGTTACGAAGAAAAAGAAAAACAACTTCCAAAGGCAACAAAATTACAACAAGATTCACTTTCCTATGAAACAGATGATGTGGTTACAATTCCTGCATCTCAATTTGCGACAGACGGTATTACAAAAAATCCTGGGAAAGCAAAAATAAAAGTGAGAGCATCTTCGTTAGGTACTGAAAGTAACATTGAAAAGAATAAACGATTTTCTGTGGCTGGGTCATCTTCGAGTATTGTCTTTGGCATTAATGAGGCAGCCTTAACCGGAGGGACCAAAAAAGTCGTGAGAACAATTTCAAAAACTGATATAGATAATATAAAATCATTCGTTTTAGATAAGGCAAAGAAAGACGCGATAGACAAACAAAAAACAGATACGTCTTTTATCCTCCTCCCAGAGCTTTCGGTTGCAAAAGCGAATAAGGAACAATTCTCTGGAGAAATAGGTGAAGAAGCTGACTCATTGAAATATACCGCATCAGGTGAAGTTGTTATGTCGCGTATACCAAAAAAGACGATTCAAGATTTTGTTGAAAAAAAGTTAGTGAGCGAAAAACCAGATGGATATAAAACTGAGACGGTAACCTTTTCAGTAAAAAATCAAAAAAAATTGGAAAGTGGGGATATGCAATTCACCATTAGTGGTGAAATTTTATTTGTAAAATCCCTGAGTGCAACAGAAATTGCAAAAACTGCCGTAGGTAAGAGTGGAGAAGAAGGAAAAACGATGATTCAATCGCAGTATGGTGTAGCAGAAGTTGAGTTAAGTATTAATCCATCACTTCCATTTATCCAAGACAGAATGCCATTTTGGCAAGATCATATACGAGTTGAGTTGCTTCGATAATTATGCCTTTGCATGTCTATCTAAAAGAGAATACCTCAAAAAAAAGAAAAGCAATAAACTACATTTCCTATTTTACATTAGGTATGGGGGTGCTTCTTTTATTCTGGTCGTTTTATCCTGTGCTTTCTTTTGAGCTGTATTCACGATTTATTTTAAAAAATGGCGTTGAGTCACCAGTACCACAAAATGGTGCTGGGGCTGCGAGAGATACCCAATCAGTACTGGGATCAAGTGATGCGCTTTCAAGCAATTTAAAGGATTTTACTCAAGCACATCTGTGGTTCCCTGGTAAACAAAGTGATGAACAAAAATTAACAACTGGTGTGCAACAATACACATTGACTATTCCCAAGTTAAACATTACAAAAGCACGTGTGGTTGTGGGAGGGGACGATTTGACTAAAAGTTTGGTTCACTATGTCCCACGGTCTATGCCAGGTGAATTTGGAAATGTAGCAATATTTGGTCATTCGACTCTTCCTCAACTTTATAATGAAAAAGATTACAAAACGATTTTTACTTATCTTCCATCGCTCCAAAAAGGGGACTCAATCCTTGTTGCAGTTGGTGACCTGGAGTATGAGTATGAAGTGTATGACATGTTTGTCGTGAGTCCAGAAAAAGTGTCCGTATTAGACCAACAATATGATGCTTCTTACCTTACCTTAGTAACCTGTGTTCCACCTGGAACGTTTTGGAAACGACTTGTAATTAAAGCAAAACTAATAAGACTTCCGTAAATTTATATTTCTCTTGTAATAACCTATAATATCTGCTATAATTCGCCCATGGTTTCAGCCTCAAAATTACGATTATTCTTGTTCTGGAGAGCTCTGCTTAGAGCACTCTATTTTGTACTCTATCACATTGTTAACTTCTTTATCGTTATTGGAGAGATCACAGAACACATAATTACGTTTATTTTACGGTCAATTCATTATATTATCTTTACACCCTTTTCATTTCTTTTGAGGCAAAAACAACACGTAAAAAAAACCACAACTGTTGTCACGGGTGGGTTAGTATCAGTACTTAAAGTTATATTTGGGGGAGTACTTAAAGTACTAAATACAATCATCCTGTTTCCTTTACGATTTGTTGCTTCCTTATTTTCTCCCGAATTAAAAGCGTTCCTTTTAGGAATTTCATTGTGTTTTATTGGTTTTTTTCTTTTTACTTCATACCGATTTGTTGTCGAACTTCCTTCCCCAACAGATATTGGGAGACTTAATTATCCTTTATCAACACATATGTACGATAGAAATGGAAAGTTGTTATATGAAATATATAAAGATCAAAATAGAACAAGTACAAAACTAACAGATCTTCCCAAGTATGTGTATCAAGCTACAATCGCAATTGAAGATAAGGACTTTTATAATCACAGTGGTGTTTCATTGCTTGGCGGTATTTTGCGCGCTGCAAAAGATACGGTGTTAAAAAAAGGATTACAGGGAGGTTCAACTATCACACAGCAATTGGTAAAAAGCGCTCTCTTAACTCCGGAACGAACCGTGGAAAGAAAATTAAAGGAAATTTTACTTGCATTATGGACTGAAAAACTCTATTCCAAGAATCAAATATTGGAAATGTACCTCAATCAAGTTCCCTATGGAGGAAGTTCCTATGGCATTGAAGAGGCATCAAAGACATACTTTGGCAAAAGTGCAAAAGCTCTCTCAATATCCGAAGCTGCATTTCTTGCGGGGATGCCACAAGCTCCATCGATTTATTCTCCTTACACTAACCCAGACCTTGCAAAAAATAGAAGAGATGAAGTGCTAAAAAAAATGTATGAACTTGGGTATATAACAAAAGAACAAAAGGAATTTGGAAATAAAGAAAATATTGTTGTCACACAGTTACAGAATAATATTAAGGCGCCTCACTTTGTATTCTATGTTAAAAGCGATCTGGAGCAGCAATATGGTATTCAACGGGTAGAAGAAGGCGGACTAAACGTGATAACATCACTTGATTTAGACATTCAACAAGAAGGAGAGAAAATCCTAACGGAAGAACTGGAAAAAGTAGCATATCTTAATATTTCTAATGCAGCTATGTTGGTGACAAAACCATCAACTGGAGAAATATTAGCAATGATTGGATCGGTTGATTATTATGCGGTGCAATCAGGGGCATTCAATGTGACAACAGGATATCGACAACCTGGAAGTTCTATAAAACCTGTAACCTATGCACTTGCACTCGAAAAGGGATTTACTGCGGCAAGCATTATTGATGATGTCCCAACTGCTTTCGGTATTCAAGGAAGTGCACCGTATGTCCCAGTAAATTATGATGGACGTTTTCATGGACGCGTTCCACTTCGTTATGCGCTTGCTAATTCATTTAATATTCCAGCAGTAAAACTTCTCAATACACTTGGAGTAGATGAAATGGTTACGTTTGCAAAAAAACTTGGCATAACAACTTGGGATGACTCTTCACGATTTGGACTTTCCCTAACTCTTGGAGGAGGAGAAGTTCATATGACAGATATGGCAACGGTTTATGGAGCTTTCGCTAATCAAGGAGAAAGAGTTCCGGTGAGTGGAATAAAGCGGATTTATGACGCTAAAAATCAAGTACTGTTTGATAGTAAACCAACTGCAAAACGAGTTGTGAGCGAAGAAACAAGTTACATACTTTCAGATATTCTTTCTGATAATTTTGCACGAAGACTGGAGTTTGGAAGTCGCTCAGCACTTGAAATACCCGGATATAAAGTCGCTGTCAAAACAGGAACGACAGATATGAAAAAAGATAATTGGACCATTGGATATACTCCAGATTTTGTTGTGACAGTATGGGTTGGAAATAACGACAATGCGCCAATGAATCAATATCTCGCATCAGGAATTACTGGAGCTGCGCCCATATGGAATAGAATGATGTCCTACCTTCTTACAAAATATGGAGGACGATGGTATGAGAAGCCAGAAGGTGTTGTGGAAAAACAATGTTACTTTGGGAAATCAGAATTTTTCATTAAAGGAACAGAAACAAAAGCAAACTGTTCAAGCGCCATTCTGAGTTCACCTGATGTTACTCCAACAAAAGCTCCTTAACGTTTCATTTTAAATTTTTTAGAAAAGAGGCAAGGATGTCGTAATATGTGTCAAGGCTTTTTATATCAACCCACTCATCATCACTGTGTAACCCAGCCCCAATTGGTCCAAACTCTACTCCTTCTCCATCAACTCTACTAAAATGGCGGACATCGGAAGATCCATGCTTAACAATAACATCTGCCTTTTTTGAAGTGACATGCTCGATTGAAGCGAGTAATTGTTGGAAGTATGGATTTGTTTCTTTAGTAACTTGAGGTGGTTCAAACTCAAGAAATTCTAGTTCAAATCCTTCCAACATCTTTTCAATCTTGGGTTTAATTGTTTTCCAATCTTCAGGAATATAGCGAATATCAAGCTTCATAAGACAATTATCTGGGACCTTATTATATGTCGTATTTGAGGTTTCCACCTTTGCAATATTTATTGTTGTTTTCCATTCTTCTTTTAACAGAACTGGGAATTCCATTTCAATACTATTTATTGCTTTATTCATTTTAAGAATTGCATTTGTACCTTTCCATTGATACGCCCCATGTGCAACAGTACCCTTTGTTCTGACATTCATCCAAATAACACCTTTTGCTTTTTGACCTACTCCAAAATCTGTCGGTTCTCCTGCAATGACAAAAGGAGTTCTTACCCCTTCTTTAATCTGTAAATTTGTACCATCATATCCTCCTATTTCTTCATCAGTTACAAGTTGCAAAGCAACAGGGCGTGAAATTGACTTGGCAACATCTTTAAACGCTAAAAGTTCAACTGCTGCTGCCGCCTTCATATCACTTACTCCTCTTCCATATAATTTATCACCCTTTTCAACAGGGGTAAATTGGCTTGCTTGTGCAGAAACAACATCCAAATGTGCATTAAAAATTACATCAAATTGTGTTGGTCTTTGTTTACCTACATATGCAAGAATACTTGGATGACCATTTTGATTAAACATTTCTATGGTATATTCACCCAATTCCTTTACACATATATCAATCACCTCTTGTAATTTTTCTTTTTTTTCATCAGTGGACTCAACTACTACGAGTTTTTTTGTAAGACCTAAAATATGTTCTCTCATATCGTGATTATACAGAATGTATATCTTGAGATATACCAAAAAATTGTAATAACTCAGAATCAGATTGAATTTGAGATAATGCTTCAGCTTGGAGTCTTGTTGCCTTGCTTTGAATATCAATCATTTTCTCAACCGGATAGTTTTGTTTTGCGTCAGTAACAAGACCATGGTTTTTCCCATTTGCTTGATATACACCATTTTCTACACCAAAATACTCCTCAAGGGTAGCGATGTTTTTTGGCTTTATAGAATCTGTTAGTAATCGTTTTACGATAGCGACATATGTGGTAATTGCTGGGTACTTATTTCCATATAATTCAAATAGAGATATGATATCTTGAATGGAATCAGCATAATTTTTTTTCATCCATGGTGCGTGTCCTGTATAGCCATCCTTATTAAAAATGAGGTCATGACTATAACTCGAATGTTCTTCGCCCATTGCGTTGATGGGTTTCATAAGCTCACCCCATTGAGAACCAAGATGAGCAAGAACTTGCGATTCATCACCACCAGTTTGCTGGAGTGTATCAAGCGCTATAACATTCATGATTTGATTGATATATGTCCAACCCAATACTAGTCGCAAGTCTGGATTCATCGGTGCATCAATTGATTCCATAGTAACCCCATCCATACGTATTCTGGTGCGATCATGTTGCGAATGGGCAGGATACCTTGGAAGAGAGTGAATGGATCCATCCTCTAAAGCCTGCACTGCTTTTTGTACATATTCTTCAGCTGATTGGGGAGTTTCACCTCCATGAGTTGTAGAAAGAAGCCTTCTCATTTTTGATCGTACATCCTTGTCCCCCGCATTTACTCCATAACAATACTGAGTGTTATACAACATGAATGAAACAATTTTTGCCATTTCAGTATTTCTTACTTGTGCCATGGCATATGCAGAGCGGGTATCTGCATATTCTCCGATCATAGGAACGCCATTGTGAACATGAAGTGCATGAACTGGCCAATTGAGTACTCCTGTATTTTCTAAATACTGCAACACATCTGGAATTCCTATTTTTGCATAAAGCGATTTTACTTCTTGAGGAATTTCTCCTCCATGTAAAATAGTGTCAGCTAATACACGTGGAGCGAAGGCTTCTAAATAGGGGACTGGTGTATTTTTATTTTGATCCACACTTCCTCCTTCAGGTACTGATGTATGGACCACTCGATTTCCATTCAAATCAGCGTGTTCGTGTGCTTCTCGGATTGCAAGACTAATTTGCTGTGCAACAGTAACTGGAGTATTTGGGTAAGATCCATTAGGTAATGTGCCAGTTGCGGTTTCCAGTGTTGTCTCCATAAGCTCTGGGTGTTGATTTTTAGATGCGTCAGAATATGCTGGGGCAAGTCTAGTTGAATTACCTTCATAGACAACTCCTTCAACCTCAACACCCTGGGTTGCACCTATTGGTATTACCCCTTCTTTCATTTGTTCTAACCATCTACCCACAACCTCTGTCGTTTGTTCTTTTTGAGGAATATCTAAATGCATATGTACACGACTCATATCTGCGTTAGTATATCCGCCATCAGGGTGTCCCCATGGGTGTTCTTTATTTTGAGTATATCGGTGGTAAGGATATTTAAGTGCATAAGGAACTCCACTAACAAGAAGGATACCGCCACGTGGATTTTTTCCAATAATTTTGGCTCCTTCTGCTGCTGCCATTTTTGCTGCTGAAATTTCTTCTACTTGTATTGTGACCATATTAAAAAAAATATTTAATAAAATTTTTGCCAACTAAAAAGCCCGCCTTGCGGCGGGCGGATAATGACTTTTGTTGGTTACATCATATATCCCCGCCGTGACGGGCTAAAAAAGAAAAAGAATGATATGTGATGTAACATGATTTTGAATTGTATCATATTTTTGTGATGTTTATATAAATATATTAATTTGGCTCTCCTATGTTCGCAAATTTTTGTGCCATCGTTAATTGATATTGCTCAATTTTTTTTGTGACCTCAAGTGGAGACAATCCACTTTTCAATTCATTTTGAACTACCTCAGCAAATGATCCTTGTGGATTTTCTACATACTCTTCTAAATTGGCAGCCGGGTCATTCCATAAATTTTGTAATCTCATTTGAGCAATTTGAGCTTGCTCTTTTAATGCTGGATATTTTTCTTCCATCCGTTTTGCGAACCTCAATCCTTCATGTATGAGTGCTGAAACTTTATCAGTTCTGAATCCATGTAGATTTGCCTCCATAATAAGATCTTTTTGCTCTTCCCATCTTCCTATTGATGGAAATTCTTTTTTAAAATATTCCATAGGTGTCTTTCCTTCGGCAAGTGCTTCATACGCACCAATCATCATTAACTGTAATAATGAGTTTCTTGCAACTTCATCATATATTGAAGGGGAGGCAGAACAGCCTGTAAACTCTACTCGACCACTTAAATTTCTTGGTTCACTTGATGTTGCCCGTACTCTAACACGTCCATGATAAACTGGTCTTTCGATCACTTCTCCATCTGGAGTTGGTATTTTTGCCATATATGCAGCACGATCGATAGTATGAGAAAGTCCAGTTGTGATTTGGTGAGTTACTCGCTCTCGATATGTTTTTGGATTATTAATAAATTCTGCAGGATAACTTGTGTCCAATGTATATCTCATGATTGCTCGCATATCTCTTGGCCACCTTTCTCCTTCTGGAGTCACGACTTTTGGCATTTGCCCAAACACCATTGGAGTAGATAGCATCAACATTTCTGCTAGAGTTCCAAAATTTGAATTAAACATATCAGCAACAGCAATTGCCTCTTGTTCTGGTATTGCCATTGCCTCCATACCAGGACGAATATGAGGAAGCCCAATACTTAAATGTGAAGCGGAAAAAACAAGATAGGTCATATTTCCCAATTTATCGTGCATATCTGACCAATTTTCAAAACCAAAATTCTTTCCTAATGTGTCCATGAGACCTCTTGCAGTTGGATCCAGCGCATTCATATACTGTGACCATAATTTGTGTTGCATGGCGGTAATATAGGGACCATTGTCTCCATTCGTCCCAATCTTCATTTCTCTGGGACTACTTGTGGTCATAGAGGAGGTATCAACAATAATCGCATTTGGGTGTTTTGCCTTTCTATCTAATATTTGATTGGCTCTCGCTTTTAAAAATTGTAATGCACTTGCATGTGGTTCAATAGTTTCTTCAATGCAATTCTCCTGTAACTCTCCTCCATTGGGGATTGGATATGGATTTCCAGCGTCATCTATCATCCACGCTTCAGGTTCACTTCCACCTCCTCCAGCCCCCTCATTAGATTCTGAAAATTCTTGTAAACTTGTGAATTCTTGTAAACCAGCAAGCATACCTTTTGCATGTCTTTGTACCTGATCATCTGTTCGTTTCACAAGGAAAGATCTTTCTACGTGACC
>JAPLYR010000066.1 GCA_026395455.1 Candidatus Roizmanbacteria bacterium
AAGGGCAAACGCAACACATTTAATAGCGTTTACCAATTACATTTCCGTACATTGAATAGATGTTCCGGTGCTCTCGCCATGTGCGAATATTTGAGGTGTCATTACTCACCCAACATTTACATGGCCTAGATGCAATTTCATATCCGCATCCGAGGCAAATTACCTTTGAGGTTCCATCGGCATTTACATCGCTTCTCCAGTCCCCGAGTGGTTGGTAGTGGCGCTTCTCCGGTCTTGCTCCAAGCTTAGGTGAATCCTTCAAATAGATACCGAGCTTCTCTAGTCGGGAATCAATTGCGACAGGGGTTCTCTGGTGAATATCAGCTATTTCTTCGATGTTTAGCCCATTCTCTAGGTGAGTAACTAATTGTGCCTCTTCCTCTGGAGTCGGATTGAGCTTATTTTTGTATCCTTCTATACCAATATACGTAGCCTTGGGATAGGCACGAGAATAGCACTTAGCTATATTATCTGCTAACTTTGCCTGGGAGCCAATTAGGACTACTCGTGAGCTCATCTGACCAGCTAGCTCTAAAAGCTTTGGGAGTAAAGAAGAGCCAGGTACTCGTTCTGGGATAAAAAGCCCCTGTAATTTTGCTGCTATAACCACACCTATGCCGTCAGTAAGGGCTAAATCTGCACCCTGACAAACTTCAAGAAATGAAGAATTTTGATGTGCGATAACAATATTTTCTGGATTAATAGATACAATATGTCTGAATTGTTGGGGTCCAGATAGGTACAATTTTATTTTCTCTAGGACATCATTGATAGGAAGGGGATCTATTGGCAGTTGAAAGAGTGTAAGTCGTTGTTTTTTCATTGGCTAATACTATAAGTTATATATTCTTATGATAAAATGTTATTTCACCTCATTTTAGTTCAATTTAATTGAACACTTTATTATCTTGTCTTTGCAATCTTAATATTAATTTATAAAGGTTTAAAATAGGATTTTATCTGTGAATTACTATATAAGTATACCAGTTCCACTAATTTTTTTCAAAAAACTTTCCTTAGACTTTCTTTCATTATTATCATATAACTATAAGCTCATCTAGTTATTTTATTGCTTCTTTAAAACTATCAAAATTTTCAATTGCCATTCCAATTCCTCGGATGACGCAAAAAAGAGGTTCCTCAACAACAAAAGAGGCAACGTTAATATGATAGCTAATATATCGATCTAGATTGGTGAGAAGGGATGTTCCACCAGATAATACAACTCCTTTATCGACGATATCTGCTGCAAGTTCTGGAGGGGTAAGGGCAAGTACATCCTTCACACCTTCTAATATAAGCTTTAATGGTTTTTGAATTGCTTCGGTCATATCTGCTTCGCTTATCTGGATAACTTTTGGTAGACCTGTTTGAAAATCTCGTCCTTTTACCTCCATTGTTTTAAGAGGTGTTCCATCTTTATTTTCGATAAATGCATTCCCAATTTGCATCTTTACTTGTTCCGCTGTTCTCTCACCAATCATTAAATTGTGTTTTTTGCGCAGTTGATGAAGTATTGCTTCATCAAATTTTGTTCCCGCAACACGGACAGTCTTATACGAGACCAATTGTCCTAAGGAGATGACAGCAATTTCTGTGGTTCCTCCTCCAAGATTGATAATCATATGTCCTGATGGTTGTGAGATAGGAATTTTTGCTCCAATGGCAGCGGCAAGTGGTTCTTCAATAAGATATACATTAGATGCACCTGCTTGTTTACATGCCGCAACTACCGCGCGTTTTTCCACTTGAGAGGAGCCTCCTGGAATAGAAATCATGATATCTGGCCAGAGCACCAGTCCACGGAGTGCTTTTTTCAGGAAGTACGTAATCATGGATGAGGTGGTGTGATAGTCAGCAATAACACCTTCCTTCATGGGACGAGCAGCAACAATTGAGCCTGGGGTTCTTCCTAACATTTCTTTTGCATCATCCCCAACGGCAAGAATTTGTTTGCTTTCAAGAGAATAAGCAACAACGGTTGGTTCATTGAGAACAATTCCTTGTTTTTCAACATACACGAGTGTATTTGCAGTTCCGAGGTCGATCCCAACTTTTTTTCCAAAAAACATGGTTTTTTTGTGTATTAATTCGCTATAAGTAGTATAATTGTATACTATATTCCGGAAGAACGCCTATGCACATCATCAGAAACAGTATCGTAGTAATATTTTTCACCATCATACTAATCGCAACCATTGCATATGCACGTGGATATCGACTTGATGTCCAAAAAGGAACAATGACATCAACGGGCATTATTGCTGTATCCTCAAATCCTCAAACAGCACAGGTATATGTAAATGGCGTATTAAAAGGAGTTACCGATCTTCATCTTACACTCCCATTTGGGAAGTATAGTATTGAAGTAAAAAAGGAAGGTTATACATCATGGAAACACGATGTCGTATTAAAAGGCGAACTTGTTGTCACTGCAGATGCCACCCTCTTTCCATTGAATGCATCCTTAACTCCCCTGAGCACGATTGGTATTTCTCAGGTTGTTTCCATCGATAATACAGATAAGACATTGCTGTTCGTGGAAAATGGTGATATTGAGAAGGACGGTATTTATGTTTTTGATCAGGCAAAACGTACATTCTCTTTATTTCCTCCTTTAAAGCTTCTCGTGAGTAAAAAATTATTTCCTGAAGATATTCATCTCAAGGGAGTCTCTGTCATTTTTTCTCCAGATTTTAAGCAGGGGATAACGGTATTTAAACGAGGAGAGGACACAATCTCATATCTGATTTCGCTTGAAGATGAAAGCACACAGCTTTACGAAATTACAAGCTCACAACCATCCCTTGAAAAAGTATGGAATGAAGAGCGAGACCTAGAAACCGCTCGACTTCTTGAAATATATCCAAAACAATTTGCTAAGATAGCATCAGACTCATTCCACATAATCTCACTTGCCCCTGATAAGTCTAAAATTCTCTACTCAGCAAAACAACAGATCACGTTACCATATGTTATTGAACCAAGACTTGTTGCCGCTAATCAAACTCCTGAGGAAAGATCGATTAAACTTGATGAGTTATATGTATATGATAGAAAAGAAGATAGAAATTATCATATTTCTCTCGCAGAAGCGTCTCAAAAGATGCACGATGCAGGGGATGTAGTATTGAATTGGTTCCCAGATTCTCGCCATCTTGTTGAGCATGAAGGAGACAAAATATCTATTGTTGAATATGATAATACCAGCAAGCAAATAGTCTATTCTGGTCCACATGAAGGATCATTCTTTGATGTGACAAGTGATGGCAAGCTTCTTATCCTTGCAAATTTTAATCCACAGTTTAACAAAACTCCAGACATCTACGCAGTTGGAATACGATAAGAAACTATAGACTTTGGAGAATGTAAAAGTAATACATTTTGTGGCAGTCCACAAACTAGGCTCGTTCGGGTAGATTTGTTTTAAAAACTGGTCGCTAACAACACAATAATTTGGTTTACCACAACTACGAGCAACAGCGAGCTAGTTGTGGCAGGGGTAGAGGGAATCGAACCCCCATCAAAGGTTTTGGAGACCTCTATTCTACCGTTGAACTATACCCCTATAAAAAACCCACTAACAAGATATTATATCAGGGCAAGAGCCGTTAGAGAATAGAGGATTGCGCAATATCATAGATATTTTTTGCCACAAAAAAGACAAACTAACTCAAATAGAATAATATACGTTTAGAACTGGGGATCTGGGATAACAGGTTGACCTGCAACTGGAGGTTGAGGAACTTCCGGTGCAACAGCAACGGGAGCGGGAACTTGAGCCTGTTGCTCAAGTGTATTCAAAACAGATGCCATTGCTGGGTCAGCAACTGGCGCTTGTGGCATTTCTGGTTGTGGTGTTTGCACTACTGGTTGTTCTACAACTGGTGCTGGTGCAACAGGAGCAACTTCAACGGCTGGTGCAGGTGTTTGTACTGGAGCTGCAACCTCTGCAGGTTTTGCTGCCTCAGCAACCGGTGCTTGAGCGGCAAATCCAAGTGTCTTATCAAAGTCTGTTGCAGTAAAACCTTTAAGTACGGCAATCTGACCATCATCTTTCTCAATTTTTGTTACTGGTGTTCCAGCAAAGTTACTTCCTACTGCAAGCATCTCTGAAAGGAATTCACGATTTGTTTCAAGATTTTTTTCTTCAAAGGTAAGTCCATGAGCCGATAAATATTCTCTCTCTTGCTTTGAAAACTGACACTCGGTTATGGTATACATTGTAATTTTCATGATATTTTCATTATTGATGAATTGTTGTTCAATGTCAAGTGATAGAATGAAAAGATGCAAAAGAAGTTGTTGTTCCTACTTATACTTATTGCGTTAGGTGCGACATTACACATGATAACTCCTGCTGTAAAGAATGAAGGAGGGAAGGTTCTTGTCCCAACTGAAGTACCAAACATAATACCGTCATCTTCGCTCAAAAAAAGTATTTTTGTTCCCTATTGGTCTTCATTATCAAAGGACAATGGGGTTAATTATGACTCCTATTACTACTTTGGGATAGCTCCAACAAAGAGTGGGGAAATTGAGAATGAAATAGGGCTTCAGAATATGACAATAGTTGATAAAATTCCTGAAAAACAAAAAAAATTAGTGGTTCGCATGCTTGATAACGCAATTAATGACTCATTATTAAGTGAAAAAGCAACTCAAAACACCTTTATTTCCCAAACAAAAGAAATTCTTTCCAAAAATGCATTCTCTGGGCTTGTTCTCGATATAGAAGTACCATTTACTCTTCAGGCTAATAAGAAAGAACAAATAACAAAATTCGTTCAATTAATATGCACATCTGTAAAGACAGACTATAAGACATGTGACGTACTTGTCTATGGAGATTTTTCATACAGGAATCGACCCTATGATTTAAAAGCGTTGAGTGCCGTGACTGATACGATTTTTCTTATGGCGTACGATCTCAACAAGCCGGGGGGGGAACCAGGTCCCAATTTTAATTTTGAAGAAAAACAAAAATATGGATATGATTTTCAAACAATGGTACGCGATGTGCTTGTCCTAGTGCCAAAAGACAAGATAGAGGTGGTGTTTGGGATGTATGGATATGACTGGACACTCAATGAACAAGGAACCCCTCTTAAAAGTGCAAAAGCACTTTCTGTGAATCAAATTAACACATTTATTGCTAGCCGTTCCAACCTAACAGTAACACAAAATAAAGCAAAGGAAAAAAAGATTGAATATTCAGATGAAGAAGGAAATAAACATATCCTGTGGTATGAAGATGAAGAGTCTGCAGCTGTTAAAACAACGTATTTGATTGAACAGGGGATCGGACGGGTTTCTTTTTGGGCTCAATCTTACTTTTAGGTTTTCCAACGAGTCCTAACTCTTTTAATTTCCACATAAACAAAGCACCCTTGCTTCGTGCATTGGCGTCAATCACAAAGCGGAGCGCCTCCTCAAGGGCAGGGCGGGGAAGTGTCTTCGCAAGCTTAATATAGAGACTCTTCCTTCTCTCATCTTGCAGTTTTTCGGCTAAGTGTACACCAAATGACTGAAACTCGCGGGAAATATATTTGTCCGTAGTTGGTTTGAAGTTTTTAAGGATATCCTTTATTGTTTGCATTGCAAATTATATAATAACATTATGAAACTTGAAGAAAAGGTCAAAGAAGTAAAAAAGAAAGTAGTCGAGAAGGTTGTGGATAAGGGTTTGGAATACGTGGCAAAGCCTGTAAAAGAAGTTATTCAAACTATTGAAAATCGTTTAAACAGCCCAACCGATGAAGCCATCAATGCAGTGGGTGAGCTCACTACAGCTCAGCAACTCTTAAGTGTTGCAAAAAAATATGGAAAAGAAGCAGGATATAATGCATTAAAAAAAGCAGAAAATATTGGGATTGCAGCAATAAATCTTATTCCAGTTATTGGTACCGCGTCCCAAGACTTGGTGGATGCTGCACTACTTGAAGGAGCAACGGTTTCACAAGCAAAAGCACTTGCTACTGGTGCGAATGTTGTTGGAGGTGGTGAAGTGGCATATCCATTGACTCATCTTATCGGAGAAAAAGCAGCCGCAAAATTAGGGACAGTACTCAAAGCGCTTGATCCATTTGAAGACATTGATCCACGCATTGTTGGAGCCTGTGGTGCGGTTGGTTTGTTTGTCCCGGGGGTTGGGGCAGTGCCATCCGGAATTGAAGTAGCTATCCTCACGATAAAAGATGCAAAAAATGCTGCATGGGCAGTGAAAGAAGCAAGTTCCATTATTACTAAAAGTCCAGAAATGCAAAAAGTAAAAGATTTTACATCTGGGGTTGTACAAGGAATTGCCAATACAATTAATAGAGCGGGAAGTCCACAGATGGCTCAAGCACGTGGCGCATTTGGAGTCGCATAACTATGAATAAAAAAGAAGCACTTATTTTACTTTTGCAAAATAGCCTCATGGTTACCGATAGTGAAAAGAAAAAGATCCTCCATAAACTCGATTCATTAACGCAAGAACAGATTGACGCACTAGGCACATTTCTTTCTTACGAACAAGTCTGCCTCCTTGAAAATAAAGAAAAAATTATGAAGCAAACGAAGCTTTTAATGAATACATTAGAGCTAGTTTCATAACAGCATGACCCCTCCCAACGAATCACCCAAACAATCTAAGCTCGATATCTTATTGGCACAATCTGAACGAGAATTACAACAACAGGAGGTAGGAATAACCCAAAACGCTACAGAGTATGCCGATGTTGATAGAATAGTGTCCGATACTCAGACACAAACAGCTCTCGCAATTGAACGGGATATTGTTGCAGCAGAAATGAACAATACGCTTAAACTCGAAAAGGGAATATGGATTGGAGCACATATTGTATGTCTTCCATTTTTTTATGATGAATATACCATTCGTGCACGTTTAAGTCCCGAGCTTCAACAGAAGTACAATCAGGCTATTATCACAACGTGTGGCAGATTTAAAGCTATGGGAAAAAAGGGGACTGCCCTTGTTTCACCCATCACAAATTACATCCGTAATTATGCAGATTTTTCTCCCAAAGAGAGAGAAGAATTAGAAACTGAACTTATTGAACGAGTATATGAATGGCTCAATGAAGAGGTGTCACTCACCACTCAACCTCGATCACAGTCCTCACGTTCATTACAGGTTATTATGGAAGATATTGAACATGCAGAGCGAATATTTGAGAATGTACAGAATACAACTAATTATATGGAAGGGGAGGTGCGCTTAGCGGTTATTCAAGCACTTCGTCACACTGACTTTCTCCCTGCAGCTGTCAAATATCATTTATTAAATGAACTTCAAATCCTCTCAAAAGAACAACTATTTGATATTGGGACGTTTCTTCTGTGGGAAATTCGTAAAAGTAGTTTTCATCATAATAAACTACTTATGATTGCGTAATGTGTGTCTTCAAACTGTTCGTTTTATGAAAGATGCGAGTGTTTATGCTCAAGATACATTTTCTCCAGCTTGTTCATTTCTAAATGATAGTTCTTTTTAGTTTTTAAGAACTGTTCCTTTCTTTTTTTATGTTCACTCTTGAGTCGCTTCATGAGATTAAGATCATGAAAATTAGAAATATTATCAAGATTATTGTTTGACCAAATTCTTAGGTTAGTGAAATCAATCAAATCTTGATCTTTATTATCTATAGCATATTGAAGCTCTTTATTAAGAAGATCATTATACTTTTTATGACTATCAAGCATTTGTTGAAACGTTTTATGATGCTTGATGACTGACTTCCAACTTCTCAGAATATGAGTTGATTTTAGGTTGATAAGTTGCTCATGGACAGTTCCCACATAACTGATTTCTGGTCGGTATTTAAAGAGTCTTAACTGGGGAAATGGATCACGGAGAATCGTGGAATTATATCTATATATTCTGTTAAATTTAAACGATTCATGTGCTGTGTTTGTATATTGTTTTAGATTTTTGAGTAGTGTTTCTGAAAACTCCTCATCGCTATCAAGGCTCAATATCCATTGAAATTGAGTTTTTGAAATACAAAAATTACGTATTTCTGAAAAAGTTTTATATTGATGATGATAAGTCCGTATCTTTGATTTGTGATCAAAATCAATTGGTGAAGTCAGTGGCTCTTTTGTAGTGGTATAGATTATTTCATCAACATAATCATATACATTCCTTAAAGCACGAGAAGTTTCCAAGTCAAAACTTCTACTAAATAGATAAAAAGATATCCCTGGCAGCTTCATAAAGTATTAGTTATTATGGTTGAAAACTTACTTTGTAATCATCATACACCTCTTTATAAACCTCTAATACACGTTCAGCTATTGTAAGACGATTAAAGAACTTTGATCGACGAATTCCTTTTTTTGACAGATCCTCTCTGAGTTCTGGTTTTGTGAGGATTGAATCAATTGCTTCTGCAATTCTATGAGGACCATAAGGGTACACAAAAAGAGCTGCATCTTGCGCAATTTCAGGATATGCTCCAAGATTTGATAAGACAGAAGGACATCCAGATGCCATTGCTTCAACAGCTGGCAGACCAAAACCTTCATAGAGAGATAATGAAACAAAGGCTCTTGCATTATGCATAAAAAGCGCCATGTCTTTTCTTGATACAAAACCAACAAATTTAACTCTACTTCCAATCTTCTTCATCTTGGTGTACTTCTCTAAGTCTTCTACTTTGTAATATATAAAAGGAGAAACTGCCATCGTGGAGCGCTTTGCTCCCAGCACATAGAGGTCTCCTTCAAATCCATGATCTTGGACAAGGATAGCGAAAGATTTAATGAGCATACGCAAATTTTTATGTCTTTTCAGTCCTCCTGTATACAGAATGTATTTTCTGTTAATGTCATATCTCTGTTTAAAGTCTTGTATTTCTTTTGGAGTAAACTTTGCATGAAAAATAGGATCGATACTTTCATACGTTACCTCAATTGTTTCTGGTTTTATCTCATAGATTGATGCAAAGTCGATTTTGCTTGTTTCGGAAATAGTGATGATTTTTTTTGCGCGTTTTGTCACCAGTTCTTTACGATAGTCCGAATACCATCTATATAGTCGCTGTTTACGCTCAAAAGGAAATCTCCAGGGAATAGCATCGTGGATGGTCACTACATTTCCAATCTTTTCCGAACCTAATGGAAGAGATTGGTACATTGCATGAAACACATCAATTTTATATTTTTTTATGGCGAATCCTAGTTGATATTCTTCCCAAATAAATCGATTGATAAACGTTTTAGGAAACAAGAAAGTAGGAGCGATTACTTTGAGTTTAAAATTATCCGGTAGGTCCCAATCAACTTTTTGTGGCACAAAAACGTAGTACTTATTTGTTTTGTCAACTTCTCCAAGCGCCCGAAGAAGATTAATAGTGTATTGGCCTATTCCAGCAGTCTGAGTTGTTAGATAGTAACCGTTGATACCTATGCGCATATATTTTTTTGGCGGCAATAGAGAATTATACCAAATTTTGTATTAATCAACTAATAAGTACTCAATCTTATTCATATGAGGGGAAATGATTTGAATTTTAGCTGAAGAGCATTGTCTTTATTGTTTTTTTGAGCATTGGTAGCATGCAAATCAAAACTGAGGCTAATCGAGGCTAAATATTTTAGCCTATAATAGTTAAAAAGATATGATATAATTATCAAATGCAGCACAAACTAATCTATAAGTGCCTTCAGAATGAAAAAGTCACTGCTTTTGTGAAGAGACAATATATTGCAAGTTATTCACGTTATTTTTCTGGACATGAAAATGAATGTAGAGATATGCTTGAAAGCGCTTTCGATGTATTGCAAAAGTCGCAGGAGAATGGTTTAAATAAGACAAAATGGAATAAAGCGGTGTATACAATAAGTAAAGATATATTTCAGATACGCAATGATTCTTTTTGGTTTAACAAGATGCATTATGCGTATAAAACATTAATCCGCCCAAAAAAAGACTATGAGGCTGTTTCAGCCTTATTAAAAGGAAATATTGTTCACGACTTTGGATGTGATGGAGGTTTTTTTAGTCTTGAGCTACTTCGTGATGGATTTAATGTTGTACTTTCCGATGTCGTGGATCATAGAATATCTGAAGTAAAAAATCTACCTTTTTATTATATGAAAAGTCCAGTTGACGTTGGATACTTGAAGGATAAAATTGATACAACCATTGTTAAAACTGTACTTCATCACATAGATAAAAGATATTTGGCAACAGTATTAAAAAAATTAAAAAAGACTGGAAGTAGAATCATTGTTGAAGAAGATATATATGGAGTTCCATCATTTATAAGAGATGCTTCAGATAAATTAATTAGTCAAAAAAACTTTAAAGAATTTGCATCATTAAGCCTAGAAGAACAATATCAATATTGTGTCCTGACTGACTATTTTAGTAATGCTGTCATTTATGGAAGGCCAGATATTACTTTCCCTTTCAATTTTATGTCAGTCGACGATTGGAAATCTGTTTTTGAAGCTGCAGGTTTTACTGTACAAAAATGTATAATAAATGGATTTAATAACTGGAAGCTCACACAAAACTGTCAAGCTTGGTTTGTTTTAGATTAAGAAAATTTCTTTCTATGAGCTAGAAGAAGATTCCTTATGAAGGTCGACTTTGTTACTCCCTCTTTTTTACTTGTATGCTCAAGGTAGCTTAATAACCCTGGACTTATAAAAAAATTGAATCTTTTTTCTCTTAAATGAAGTGCATCTTGTATTGCTGAACCAAGTTGTTTTTCGAAATTCTTTTCGTCATATTCCTGTAAGATCAACTTATCATTATCTACTCCTGAAAAAAATAAAGGCTTATAATCTGTGAGGTAAAGAACAATGGTTGGCTTATTAAACTCAAGTGCTTTCTGGATGACAAATCCGATAGAGAGACTATGGGTACTTGCTTCAAAGATACATAAATCCGCTTTTTGTAATGTTTCAATTTTTTTATTATAAAATTCGGTTTGTTTTTTGTGATCTCCCGATTCAAGTGCTCTGTATAGATCTTCTGGTTCCTCAGAAAAAATATCGTCTTCAAGTACAGTGTAGCCAGATTTAGCAATAACACTTTGAATTTTTTTATATGTGTTTCCAAATTGTTTTTTTCCTCTTTGCGAAGCAGTAAAAAATATTTTCATACACTGAGTATATCAAATCATCATTTCAACTGCAATTGTTTTCGGATTGCAGGAACGCCTTAAATCTAACATCTATTTTTTTAAACAATTCTGTAAGCTGATTTTTTTCATCTTCAGTAAAGTTCTGTAAGACGTATTCCTCACCATTCATTCTATTTTCCAGAGGTCTGTTATCTACTCCAATTCGAATGCGAATAAAATCCATTGTTCTCAATTTATTTTGAATATCCGTGAGACCATTATGCTGTTTTGGTCCTTGCAGTTGGATTTTAAATTTTCCAAAAGGGATATCAAGGTCATCATGTATGACAACAAGATTATTTTTTGTATCTTCAATGGAATAGCGTTTGATACATGCAGCAACGGCATCTCCCGATTTATTCATATAGGTTTGGGGCTTTACGAAGATCATATCCTTATCAACCTCACATACATCAGATAAGAGATATTTGTCATGTTTAAAGAGGGATTCTTGTGCGAGATAATCCACAAACATAAATCCCACACTATGGCGGTTTCCTTTATATTTTTCTCCAGGATTACCTAAGCCCACAATAAGTCTCATAGTCATATTATATACCCTCCACAGAGAAATAATCTTCCGAGTATACCTTTTTCTAAACTAATTCTGCCTATATACATAATCAGAATTAGTAAGAAAAGTTTAGTTGATTTTATCTAAAAAATTCCTTTATACTGAAAATACGTATGTCAAAATATGTTCCAGATGTTATTTCACACCGATGGGTTATTATCGCTTCACAACGATTAGCTCGCCCTGAACAAACAGGGAAGAAGAAAGGGAAGAAAGAAGTATGTGCATTCTGTGAAAAAAATGAATCATTGACTCCAACTGAGGTTTTTCGTATCGGAAAAGGGGATGTCAATAAACCGGGATGGAAAGTGCGCGTAATAACAAATAAATATCCTATCACCGATTACCATGAAGTTATTATCCACTCGCCAAATCACGAAAAAAATATTGAAAACCTTTCCGAAAAACAAATAAGTCTTATTTTACAAGCATATAAAGAACGATTTAACTATTATCGCAAGATGGGACAGGTGCTTATCTTCTGCAATAGCGGAGAGCATGCAGGAGCCTCAATTAGACATGCTCATGCTCAACTTGTGGTCATTCCAGGTCAAATCAACCTAGACACGCTTGCTAAAGAGCCGCTCAATAATGTTGTACAAGATACGAAATATTTCACAACCTATTGCCCCGACTTCTCACAGTGGCCATACGAAGTTTGGAT
>JAPLYR010000136.1 GCA_026395455.1 Candidatus Roizmanbacteria bacterium
ACCACCAAAAATCCTACTCCAACACCCAAAACAACGAGAATCAATGGCTCAATAAGCGTCGTAACCGTTTTTATTGCAAGTTCAGATTCAAGGTCAAAATAATGAGAAATACGCATCATAGTATCATCAAGATTTCCAGTTTGTTCTCCCACAGACACCATCTGCACAAGGATTGGTGGAAATATATCTTCGTTATTAAATGCATTTCCAAGTGAGACTCCTCGCTCCACCTCTTTTACAATGTGTGCAAATGCATTTCTATAGACGGCATTCCCGGTTGTTTCTACAATAATCATTAAAGTGTCTAGGATTGAGACACCAGCGCCAATAAGAATTGAAAGCGTTCGAGTTGAGTCAACCAATGAGGATATACTTACTATCTTGCCAAACACAGGCAGTTTTAAAAGAATGGTGTCTAAAAGTAATTTTCCTTGGGTAGTCTTAATATATCTGGTGATTGCACTTGAAGCAAAGAAACCTCCCACAATGACAAGTGGCCAAAATTGTGCTAAAAAACCAGAAACGAACATAAGTATTCTCGTTGTAATAGGTAGCTCAATATTAAAGTCTTTATAGAGACTAAGGAGCTTTGGAATAACAAACGTAATCATAAGAAACATAATTGCTCCCATAGCTATAAAAACAACAACAGGATACGTGAGAGCACCTTTTACCTTACCTTGAAACTCCCGCTCTTTTTCCAAATTGTCAGCCAACTTTAACAAAATATCGCTCATTTTTCCCGATGCCTCTCCTGATTTAACCAATGCGATATAGAGGTTGGAAAAATGCTGTGGGTATTTTTGTAATGCTTTTGAAAATGGATTTCCAGTGAGAACCTCTTTTTGAATGCTTTGAATTATTTGAACCATCCCTTCCTTTGTCATCTGTTTTTCCAAAATTGCAAAACAATCAACAAGGGTCAGTCCAGCGTTTAACATGATGGCAAGTTGTCGAGTAAATTCAACGATGTCGGTAAACGTTACCTTGTCAAAAATTGCATTGAACTGAGGGAAAATCGGCTTATTGTGAGTGATTGAGATAGGTACATAATTATTTTTTCTTAAAAAATTAAGAACTTCTCCTTCTGTAGAAGCTTCAATTGTTTTTTGGACTACTACATCATTTTTTACAGCTTTAAATGAAAATTTCATGTGTTAATTTTATGGAATGAGATGAGTGATAATATTTTTTCTAATTGCGTATGCGTGTGCTGCCTGCTTCGTAATTCTTCCTGCTGCATACAATTTCTCTAAATATTTTTCAAATAAAATCATACCGCCTTGTTCACTTGTTTCAATAACATTATCCAGCTGGAAGACTTTACCATCACGAATAAGTGGGGCAACAGCTGAATTATTAAGTAATACTTCTATTGCAGGTATACGTTGAATACCATCTGATGCTGGGACTAATCGTTGAGCTACCACTGCAATAAGCGAGTTAGCGAGAGAACTTTTTACTTGATTTTGTTGATGGGATGGAAATACATCAATTATTCTATTTACCGCTTCAGTTGCAGATCCCGTGTGAAGAGTTGAAAAGACTAAGTGACCTGTTTCAGCTATGGTAAGGACGGATTGGATTGTTTCGTAGTCTCTCATTTCTCCAACTAACACTATATCTGGATCCTCACGAAGTACTGACCTTAAAGCGCCTGTCCATGAAAGAGTGTCTCGACCAACCTCTCTCTGTGAGATCACAGAACGCGCTTTAGGATATACGAACTCGATTGGATCTTCAATGGTAACAATGTGTTGAGAATCTCTAATATTGAAATCGTTAATAATGGAAGCTAGTGAGGTTGACTTGCCCTCCCCTGTTGGGCCTGTAAATAAAATGAGTCCCTGTTTATAAGTAGTGAACGTATTAAAAATGTCCGGCAAATTTAATTCTTGAATTGTCTTAATAACTGAAGGAATAAGTCTAAATGAAGCGGCAGTTGAACCACCAGCTTGATATAAATTAACTCTAAATCTTACATTTTCAAATGGGTAACTGAAATCAATTTCTTTATTTTCAATAAACAGTCCTTGCTGAATATCATTTAGTAAGGCACGTGCCATTATATCTGCATCTTCTTTGAGCACAATGCCAAACTCGCGTAAGTACAGCAACTTACTGTTGATACGTATTGTCGGGTAATAGCCTTCCACTATATGGAGATCTGAGGCATTTCTCAAGCATGTTTCCTTTAGTAATAATTGAATATTAAACATATTAGTTAAACTTCAGCAACTCTCAAGACTTCCTCAATAGTTGTAACACCTTCAAGAACCTTTAAATATCCATCCTGCTTCATGCCAATCATATTTTCCGTTTTTGTTTTTTTTTCAATCTC
>JAPLYR010000038.1 GCA_026395455.1 Candidatus Roizmanbacteria bacterium
AACTGAGTTTTTTCCCAGTTAAACATTTTGGAAAAATCATCATACAGTCCTAAGACCGCAAAGCCTACAAAAGTAAAAAGGATAATCTTAATCTCAGATCCAAATGCGGGATAGTTTGCTATAAAAGGTCGTCGTATCATGAGAAAAAAAACAAGCGATAGTGCGTATAACACTATTGTCGAAAGAACAATCATGATGCCGCCACCAACGGGGGTTCCTTGTTTATGATTGTGCAATTTATCAAATATTGGTGTGGGTTTGTTAAATGCATCTTTTGTTTGCTGATCTCTTCTTTGCAGTTTCAATCTATACAGTAAATTGATGTAGGGTAGAATAAGTGAAAAGTTGACGATAAATGAAATAAAAGTCACAAATAAATAAAGTGCCATAGGTTATATGAATAGGTGGATAATACGTGGAATAAATATACATCCCGCAAGTATTGCGGACCCCATAGCAAAAATAAGCATTGCAGCTGCAGCGGTATCTTTTGCAACTTTAATATCAGGTCGGATAGCTTCATCAATAGCATCACATGTTTCCTCAATTGCAGTGTTTACTGTTTCAATTACGAGACCCATGGTTATAAGAATCCCCACAATAAGAAACTCTCCATATGTTATTTGAAAGTAAAATCCCCCAATGAGTGAAAGTACCGAAAGGAGTAAATGAATGCGATAATTGGGGTGTGTTGCAAGTGCCGCAACAAGTCCGTCAAATGCATGTTTAAATGAGATTGTGTGCTTTCGTATCATAGGAAATTATAGTAATGTCATAATGGTATTTGCAAGTCGGGTGCTGTCGTGTCGAAGAATACTTCGTGCATACGAAGATATCTTATCCCGACTATCATCTGTTAGGTTGTCAGCAACTGCATGCTCGTTGTGTGATTCGTACCAGTTCACAATTTCTTCGTTCAGTTCTCCTTTATGCATAATGATTTTATCGATCTGTCTTCCCATGTATTGCTCGATATCTCGTACGTGGTCTTTTGCGGTGTAATTGTTCGTTTGCCCTGATTTTGTCATAAGGTTAACAACATATACTATTTTAGCTTGAGTGGTTTGAAATGCTTGCTTCATTCCATCAACAAGAAATAAGGGAATGATACTCGTATACAAATCCCCAGGACCAATAACGATAACATCAGATTCAATTATTCGTTGCAATGCTTGTGGATATGCGGGAACTGATGGTTCAAGAAATGCTTTTTTAATGGTGTTTTGTGGATGAAGATTACTGTCAATATCGGCTTCTCCTTTTACAACTGTTCCATTTTCATATTCAACACATAAATGAGTTTTTTCATGTGTAACTGGGAGCACGATACCTTTTGTCTTCAGAACAAATGAAGCAGTCTCCAAGACTTCATTATAATTTTTTGAAACTTTTTCAAGAGTTGAAAGAAAAATATTACCAAAGTTGTGACCTGCCAAATCCCCGTTATCAAAACGATACAAGAATAATCGTCTCCACAAATCTGGCGCCTCTGAAAGTGCAACAAAACATTGACGAATGTCTCCAGGTGGAAGAACTCCAAGTTGGACTCGAAGGCGTCCTGTAGATCCACCTGAGTCCATCATATTAACAATTACTCCTAAATCAACATCGTGTTGTTTCAGTCCTGAAAGGACGACAAATGTTCCTGTTCCACCTCCCATAACTGTTATTTTTTTCATATAGTTTCAAAAAAATTATTTATCTTTTGTGACTACTTCTCCGGGTAATACCATTGTCTTTGGAGACAACTTTATCCCAGGATAAGTAGATACATTTACACCAATCTTTACATCTTTTCCGGCAATTAATCCACATTTTCCTTTTTTGGTATCTATCATTTTCCCTTTGATAGGTGTCTTTACTGTCTGTGCATCAAATCGATAATTCGCAGTCACAGCTCCTGCACCCATACTAACTCCTTCAGATAGTACTGAATCCCCTACGTAATTTCGGTGAAGCATTACGCCTTGTGCAAGATAGGAGCGTGCAACCTCGCAGCCAGATCCAACTAAGGAGTTTTCTTCAACGGTACTATTTCGCACTAATGAATGATCTCCAATAGTCACATTATCACCTATATAACATGGACCAGTTATTTTACTATATGCGCCGATTTGTACATTTTTTCCAAAATGAACAAGTCCTTCTATGGTTGCTGTTTTATGAACTCTTACTGAAGAATCTTTGTTACTTTTCAAGAAGTGAGTGAAGAAATAATCCTGCATTGAGAGAACGTGCCAACTAAATTTGAGAGTCGTCCAATCGCCGGTATATTTGTAACATGTTGCTGGTTTTTTACTCATGAGAGCTGATATTGCTTTCTCGAATTGATCATCAGAAGGAGATAATTTTTCTAGTTCTGAAATAAAAAGAGATGCGTCTGGCATGTAATCTGTTACTAGATTGACGTAATCAGATGGCTTCTTTTCAGGAGAAGGTTTTTCAATAATCTCAACAGCCTGATCTCCTTCAAACCGTACATATCCTCCTGGAAAATAATCCTCCATATATTTTGCAACCATCCCAACAAGGCTTCCTTCTTTTTGAGTTTTTTCAATACTTTTTTTCAAAACTGAAAAATCAAAAAGGTCATTACCATTAAGGATAAGAACGTCTTTTGTAAGGTATTGTTTTGCAGCAATAACTGCGTCTGCCATTCCTCCTTCATCTTTTGTTTGTGTGACAAGTCGGACAGCATATGCAGAAAGGTCTGATTTAATAGAAGCTTCATTTACACTATTGGTGACTACGATCGTATGTTCAGCTAAATCGGAAACCGATTCAACAATATGTTGTAAGACAGTTTTCCCATTAAAGCGAAATCTACCTTTTTGCTCAAGAGGGTAAAACCTATCACCATCTCCGCCGGCTAGTATGAGGACTGTATGTATTTTCATAGTCTTTTAATATCTCCACCTAACTCTGTAACTTTTTCAACAAATCGTTCATAACCACGTTCCAAAATAGAGACTCCATTTACAATACTTTCACCTGGGACTAAAAGCGCAGCGATTGCAAGCGTCGCCCCTGCTCGAAGGTCGGTAACGGTAAGTACTCCACTATGAAGCTGCTGTGGACCATATATTTTTATTGCCTGTTTATATACTTTTTCAGGATCATACGTAAAATGATAATATTGTTTTGCATTGGGGACTGGTGTTGTATCGAATTCAATATTTGCACCCAATTTTTGCAGCTCACTAACAAATGCAAATCTGTTTTCAAATACACGTTCATGAACTGTGGAAATCCCTTGCGCCTGCGTCATGAGAACAACCCAATTTTGTTGCCAGTCTGTCATAAACCCTGGGTGAGGTTCTGTTTCAATCTGTGAAGCAGTGAAAGGACCAATGTAATGAAATCTGATTTTATTTGGATTAATAATCTCTACTCCACCACCACATTTTTTTACTTCAAGAATGAAGGTGCTTAACAGTTCTGGATTGATAGGACCAACGGTCACGTCTCCTTTGGTGATAAGACCTAACACTGCAAACGTTACCGCTTCGTTTCGATCAGATACGATTGTGTATGGCTTCTTTTGAACAAGTGAGGTAACTCCATTTACAATAATTGAGCTCCCATCTCTGTGAATCTGCGCGCCGCCTTCGTTAAAAAAGGAAATTAAATCATCAATCTCTGGTTCAAGTGCGGCATTGTGAATGTGGACTGTCCCTTCTGCAAATACGGAAAGCATTATCATGAATTCTGTTCCTGTGTGGGATGGTTTTTCGAATGTATACGTTCCATGTGTTTTTTGTGCCAATTTACCATGATAATATCCCGTTGCGTGATCGTATTCAACAACTCCACCTAACTCTTTCAGTCCATTCATAATACGGTCAATTGGGCGAGCTCCAATGCGACATCCTCCAGGATTTGGAATGTGCGCTTCTTTAAATCTTTTAAGGAGTGGTGCAAAGAGAAGAAATGATGAACGAATTTTTGACCCATGAAGAAGATCAACGGTATTTGTATTTAGTCCTGTACCATCGATAACTACTGTATTTGCATCAATAAATTCTGCTGTAGCTCCAAGTTCAGTAAAAAGATGAAGGAGTTCATCTAAATCACGAATACGAGGAACATTATTCAAAGTTACTTTTCCATCAAATAGGAGAGCGCCAATCACCATTTTTAAAGCGGCATTTTTTGCTCCAGAAAGTTGTACGTTTCCTGTAAGTGGTTTTCCTCCATGAATTGAATATGCATCTTCCATAATTAGGTTATTTTCAAATTTACAACGACTCTACTTCTTCTTTCAGTATAATCCCAAACTTGTCCTTAACTTTTGCTTTTATTTGTTTCACGAGTTGAACAAGGTCCGATGGCTTTGCATCCCCCCCTTGGTTGATAATAAAATTTGCATGAACATCTGATACTTTGAAACTTCCTTTTTGCATACCCTTCATTCCTGCTTTATCGATAAGATATCCTGCAGATTTTGTGGGAAGGCTATGCTCTAGT
>JAPLYR010000041.1:0-1137 GCA_026395455.1 Candidatus Roizmanbacteria bacterium
GTAAGATAATAGGAATAATTTTTTTGCATTCTATCATTCACTATTACTTGAAGGGGTACCATATTATTTTTTTGGAGGAAGAGGAAAAAAAATACTTGTTTGTTTTTTGTATTTTTCCCAATCCGCTCGTCCTTCTCGTTTTTTTTCCAAGAGAGGAATGCCAGATATAAATAATATAAGAATTGTAATCGTAAGTGGACCTATTATAGTTAGATACCCAAACGGAACTGAAAGAGCGATAATAAATATTCCCCACCATTGAGTTACTTCACCAAAATAGTTGGGATGGCGAGAATACCTCCATAAACCCTGATCCATAATCTTTCCTTTATTCTCGGGATTGGAAACAAACTGTTTAAGCTGACTATCTCCCACACTTTCAAAATAGAATCCAATAAACCAAACAAGTATCCCTGCGACGTCCAATACAGTAATACCTGACATAGCTGATTTATTGATGAATAAAAAGGGGAGTGCAATAAAATATAGAAATAATCCCTGCAATAAATAGATTTGAAGATAACTTCTCAGATAACAATTCTTCCATTCGTTTCTCCATGCTTGGTAACGATAATCTTCTGGTTTATTTCTATTGCGCAAATAAATATGAGATGCGAGACGAACACCCCATACAGTAACAAGTATGCTAACAAATATACCTCGAATAGTAATCTCTGATATAAAAAGAGAAATCCAAGCAAATATTACAAAACCCCATCCCCATGCGATGTCTGCAACGTCATTCCGTTTAAGTATAAGACCCACACCATACCATGCGGTCATATATCCAAAAAGCATCAGCGCGATAAGCCAATAAAAGTTCATAAACCTAGCTTTTTTGCTAAAAAGTAACTTGCTACTGATACGCTTGCTGAGAGGGTCATTCCCCAAATGAGATCAACTATCGTCACTATCAAAGGCCAGTTTTTGATTGTGGCTAGATTAGTAAGATCGTAGGTAGCGTATGACATGAGTCCAAACAAGACTCCAGCAGTGAGCGCGTGCTGCCAACTATTTTTTTCGAGAGCAGGGGAGAGTACGAAGAAGACAAGTCCCCCGATAAAAAGTAAATAAAAAATAATTGCTGCTGCCCAATTAGGATTGGATGCCATTAAATATCCAAGGTGTTTACTATAA
>JAPLYR010000041.1:1195-7628 GCA_026395455.1 Candidatus Roizmanbacteria bacterium
CCAAATTATAGCGATTCCAAAAAAAATTGGTAAGGTTATCAAATAGAGTTTTATAAACATATTTATTTCAATAAATATCCCCCATCAACAATAATTTGAGATCCAGTCATATATGAGGACATGTCTGACGCTAAGAATAAGGCGACTTTTCCAATATCATCTGGCACGCCCATTCTACCCATGGCAATTTCCATTTTTGGAGGTTCAGGATTTCTTTCAATTGAAGTAATTTTTCCACCTGATTGCATTGCGGCAACTCCTTGAGTCATTATGCCTCCTGGAGCTATCGCATTAACCCATATATTATGTTTTGCTAACTCTAATGCGGCATTTTTTGTGAATCCCCAGACTCCATGTTTTGAAGCATCATATGCTGCAAGACCCGCCATTGATGGATGTGTAGCATCAATTGAAGTTATATTAATTATTTTCCCTCCATGACCTTGTTTGATCATAATCTCAGACGCATATTTCATGGTAAGAAAGACACCTTTCAAATTAATTCCGATCACTTTATCAAACTGTTCACTTGTCAAATCGGCTAGCAAAGTAAAAGGAAATACTCCGGCATTATTAACTAAAATATCAAGGCTACCAAAAAGTTTTACCGTCTCTTCCATAAGATTTTTCACTTCGCTTTCTTGTGATACATCTGCCTTTACTGCTTTTACTTTGAAACCTTTCTGAGTTAATTCTTCAATTGCTTTTGCAGCCTCTTCCACGTTTCTATTTGCAACTACTACATTTGCACCTGCCTCCGCCATACGAGAAGTAATTCCAAACCCTATACCTGCTGTCCCTCCTGTAACTATTATTGTTTTACCTGATAAGTCTAAAAGTTTGCTGTTTGGAATAAGATTCATATATATAGTGTTGAAATAGTAATACTTCAATTGTATTAGATATGGGAACCAAAAAGCAACTTAAGCTTTATTTCAGATTTAAGGGTTATAGTTGGGATATATTTGGCGTCCCGAGCTTGATCGCTCGGGCGTTTCAGTTATTCCTCTTGATTTGAAAAATATGATAAGCATCACTATACTTAGGTACAGATGCGTGTTCATCTGAACAGAAAGATATTCTTCATCATTGGAGTTTTAATTACTCTCGTATGTTTTGTACTTATTCTTTCTTATTTTGCAAAGAAGAATAGTGGCTTATGGGTTTGTAAAAACAATCATTGGGTAAAACAAGGAGTTCCTTCATACTCAAAACCTAATGATCCCTGTGGAAAAAAAGAACGGTTACCAAAAATAAAAGAAGAGTGTTTACAAATAGGTGGAGTATGGAAGAAGCTTGGTCCTGACCCATTTGAAACATGTAATATGAAAGCGTCCGATCGCGGCACGATTTGCACGGACAATAGTGAGTGTGAGGGACTCTGCCAGGCAAACATAACGCATGAACAACTTAGTGAAGGGATGAGAGGAAAAACGTTTAGTGGGAGGGGAACTTGTTCAGTGTGGAGAGTTGAGCTTGGCTGTATGGGAGTGTTGGAGGAAGGGAAGATTAAAGTACTGTGTATAGACTAATTATTAATTAGCAAATACATATGGAAAAATATATTGTGTTTGGACCAATTGTTATTTTTTTTGGTTTCTTTTTTCTCCTTATTATCGGTTTTTTCGTCTTGATTGGAAAGTTGTTCATTAAAGGAAAAAATCAGGCATGGAAAGGGGAAGTTATAGATAAGGTAAAATTTGAAAAAAAAGACGATGACACAAAAAGGATAGAAAGACTTTTATCTTTAAAGGTTCAACTTGAGAATGGAGAGATTCACAGTATTCCTGCAACTGTTGAGTTTTACAATAAAGTAAAAGTGGGTGATAAGTTAAACTAAAAAGTTTACAATCCTTCATTCCAACGATATGCATGGCGATTTTTTAGCGGAAATGCAGTCTGGAAAAAAAGAATTAATAGGTGGTATAGCGCTTCTCTCTGGATATATTAATAAGGTTCGAAAAGAAGAGGAGAATGTTTTATATGTCATAGCTGGTGATATGTTGCAGGGGTCGCTTATAGACTCAGAATGGAAAGGACTTTCCACAATTGAAATAATGAACTGGCTTGCACCTGACGTTGTAACACTTGGCAATCATGAGATTGATTATGGATTACCACATTTATTATTTTTGGAGAAAATAGCCAACTTTCCAATAGTAAACGCAAATCTCTACATACGAAAAAATAATAAGAGGCTTATGCAGCCATATCTTATATTAAAGAAGGCAGGGTTTGACATTTTATTTACAGGAGTACTCACAGAAAAAGTAATGGACGCATTAAAACAAGATTCACTCATTGGAAGTTTTGTTAATTTGTCTGAAGCAAGTAAAGAAGTTGGGAAGATTTGTAATGCATATAAAAATGACGATATAGATTTGACGATAATACTTACCCATATAGGGTATGAGTCAGATCTCAAGCTTGCAAAATTATTAAAACCAGAATGGGGAGTAGACATGATTATTGGCGGTCATTCTCATAGCATTTTAAAAAAACCGGCAAAAGTTAATAACATTCTTATTGCCCAAGCAGGTGTGGGTACAAATCAAATTGGACGTTTTGACATTGTTGTGGATGATGACACAAATAGCATCGTTGATTATAAATGGCAGCTCGTGCAAATTGACGAAACCATAGCCGAACCTGATAAAAAACTAGAAGAGTATATTAGCTCCTATAAAAATGAAGTAGATAAGAAATACAATACACTTATCTGCAAACTGAGCAAAGAATTAACTCATCCTCAGCGAGAGATTGAGACAAGTTTGGGCAATTTTGTTGCTGATGCATTTGAAGAACGTGCCGAAAGTGACGTTGTACTTGTTGGAAGTGGCTCGATTCGTGTAAAGCAACTAGGTCCAGCAGTAACACTTAAAGATTTTTATTCCTGTTTTCCCTATGATGATGTGATTACTCGTTATACCATTACTGGCAAGCAATTAAAACAAATATTTTCTCATATTATGAGAATTGAGAATAGAGATGGGGAGGGGGAATGCTATCAGGTCAATTCAAAAGTAAAAGCGATCTATTCTGATAAAAATAAAAAACTTAAATCTTTAACTGTTGGAGGAAAGTCTGTTATCGATAGTCAACAATATACAATGAGCTTACAAAATTTTCATTTTGCGAATGCTGCTCCTTATCTCAACATTACTCAAACTGAATTATTAAATTCAAACAAAACCAAAGTAATCTCAACCTCGGTTCAAGAGGTATTGGAAGAATACTTCCGAAATAATAATAATACTTCAGCTGAGATTGAAGGAAGATTAGTATATGTCTAGTTACACATTAATTTTTTACTATGAAAAAACCACTTATGCTAGGAGGGCTCATTCTCGTATGTCTTTTTGGCATTGCTGTTTTAAATTCCCAGAAACAGAATGACTCACAAATAATTAAATCAATCGAACCCACCATAAAACAAGATATAACTCCAACTGTGCCAGTGTCGCGAATAGTACCATTACCGCAAGAAACGGATATTATACGCACATTTTTTCATCTTATCGAAGAACGAAAAATAAGCGAGGCAGTAATGATGATGAGTGATCAAATTACATCTGATGATAGTACAAAACAAGCCTGGGGAGTTCAGCTTAACTCAATTCAATCGGTAAAAGTTGTCGATATTGTTTCATCAATGCCCGAGGAGTGGAAGGCAGATAAACATACATATCAAGTCACATTAGAACTTACTATGAATCCTTCATCACAGTCTGCCCCAATTCCATATTATGGATATGAAAATGGAAGAAATATACGGTGGATGACGCTCAATAAAGTTGGGACACTCTGGAAAATTGATGGAATTGCTACCGGACCATGACGTATGGTAATAGAATGGAATATGATAGGAATTTATTCTAGAATGAAGAATACATGATTAAAATCATTAAAAAGTTTCCGTTGTACCATTTCGTTCAAGAAAATGCTCCATTTTTTTTGATGTTATTTTGTGTACTTTCTATCTGCACCATTCTCATCGGTACAACTACTATTTTTTCACTTATCAAAAAGAAGGAGACACCATTACAACTAAAAGTAGTAAAGAAATCATCGGTAAGTATTCCAACTCCAACACCTACCCTCATTCCTCGCATACTACAAAAAGCATCACTACAAGAAATAGTAACCCCATCCATTGTTGGGTCAATAAAAAAAATAAACAAAGATCTTAATTTAGTTATAGATGAGAATAGAAGTGGAGTGACATATTTTGAAACTGGAAAATATATAAGTGGCAAGTACAAAGGATATACTCGTATAGTATCCCTTCAAGATGGATTCATGAGTGGAGTTATAAATCACTTATTCATTACGAATGATGATAAGAACTACATCTTACTTGATAACCAAAAAAAAGCAGAGGCGTATCCCTTATCTCATTATTTAAATCCATTAAATGGAGTCAATCAATCAAAAATCATAAAAATCGAAGAGGTTCCTTCCGATTTGCCAGATGTAATTAAACTCGATGATACATTCGCGCTCTTTAAAAAGAAAATTTTGACAGAAGCGGATAAAACAGTCGCAACATCAGAAGCTCTTTATGCTTATAAGCCACAGTCTAATTTTTCTTCATATAAAAATCTCTCATCGCAAAATTCATTTCTCACTTTCTATGCTATGCCAGCATATCCTATTGGGGGTTGGACAGAACAAAGATATACAGAAGAAGACATGGCTTTTCAAAAAAATGAACTGAAATATACAACAGGAGTTATTGTTCAAGACGACACTGGCTTATCATATGAATACACACTTTCTCGTTTAAGTAATATTAAATCCAATCCAAAGAAATCGAGCGATCTATATAATGTGGAAGTTAACTTTTCTTCTCTCTACCTTTCGATTAAAAAAGAAGAGATTAAGACAAAAAATGCTCTCTACACACTGTATGACGTTGCAATACCTAGAAATTGTGCAAGTTCTCCTGACACGTATGTAGTATCAAATATAAATAGTGATCAATTACTATCAATTGGGAAGACAAATGATGATATTGAACTATATAAATTAAAAGGAGAATCTCAATATAGTTTTCTCTACAATCTCCAACTTGATTCAAAGCCAGGAAGCGAGAAGATATGGAATAGAGCAAGTAATGAGTTAGTAAACTATCCAACTCTTGAAGACTATGTTGCAAAAAATCCAATTTTATTTTTTAAAGATCCATGGGGACGATGGGTAGCATTGGGGGAGTTTGATTATGTCCTTCCTGGTGGATGTGGAAAGCCTGTGATATATCTCTATCCTGAAAAAAAGGAAAAAGTATCACTTTCATTTAACCAACCCATTCAGTTTGAAGTGAACATTCCCACATATCATAATGGATGGATTGTCGATGCATCTCCAAATGGCACTTTGACAGATCTTCAACCACAACATACTGATTGCGATTTAATAGATACCAATAAAACTGGATCCGAATACGCAAAAAAATCATGTATTCAGAATACATACCCCTATATATATTGGTCGGGAAATACCGTTGGAGAACCATATCCCACTTCCATTTCTCATGGATGGTACGTTTCAAAAGAAGACCTAAAAATGTTTATGGGAAAAAAGTTAATTGAAATAGGCTTAAATCAAAAGGAAAGTAATGACATGATGGAATATTGGATACCTCAAATGGAATCAAAAAATGCCCCCTATTATAAAATAAGTTTTTTAATGACAAGACAGATGAATGATCTCATACCAATGAGCATTCAACCACAACCAAACTCAATTCTTCGTGTATTTTTAGACTATTTACCTTTATTAAAAAAGCCAACTGACACCATTTCTCCACAAACCATAACTCCATTCATAAGAAATGGGTTTACCGTCGTCGAGTGGGGAGGATTAAAAAGATAATCATGTTTAAGACCTACGATTCAAAAATAAAGGAAATATTATCTACTCATATATCTAATACAAACTGGAAAAAAGTATTAGAACATCACAAAGAAATGATCGCAATAATTCAACACGAGAGGCTCATTCACTTATTAGTAACCATTTTTGTTGGTAGTGTTATGACAACTTCTTCGTTTATTGTCATTGTAACCAAACAACTAGAACTTCTTATCATTGCTCTTTCACTATTAGTTCTATTTACCGCATATTTATTCCATTACAGATATTTAGAAAATACAACACAAGATTGGTACCTTCTTGAAGACAAGATAAAAGAGAAAAATATTTACTGAAAATACATCACCTTCTATTTAGTTTGTTTTCAAAATCATGAAGAAGAAACAAGCTCACATCATCTGGTGTCGAATCTCCCTCTTGAAATGGCTGTTCAATTGTTCTGATAAGGCGCGTTATATATATGAACATATAAGAAATAAATCCAAAAAGAATCATTGATTCTGGGGAACCTTCAGTTTTAATAAAAAGCAAAAGAAATACGAGCAGAGTAACAATTGAT
>JAPLYR010000120.1 GCA_026395455.1 Candidatus Roizmanbacteria bacterium
ACATATCGTAGGCATTGGGAGAGATGAAGAATATTTAAAGTCGCTTGCTGGTCCAACTGTTAAATTCCTTGGAAATATTTCAGATGTGCAATTGCTAGAAGAATTACAAAACGCTCAGGCATTTTTGTTTGGGGCTGTTGATGAAGAATTTGGTATTGCACCAGTTGAAGCAATGGGTTTTGGTGTCCCAGTTATTGCCTTTGCATCTGGAGGACTAAAAGAAACAGTGAAAGAAGGAAAAAATGGATATTTATACTATGAATTAACTGCAGATTCTTTAATTCAGACAATCAAAAAATTTTATAGTCTTTCTGTAGAAGATCGCTTACATATGCGATTAAATGCTCGGGCAGAAGCAGAACAATATAGTGAAGAAAACTTCAAAAAACAGCTCATGGATTTTGTGAAAAAAACCTTAGAATAATTTATCCTTGGTTCTCCAGATTCTGTCACTCGTAATTTCCCCCTCCTTCGCTAAAGCTTCGGAAGGGCAAGCCCGTCAAAGTGCTGTTTACCCCTCGAAGTCCGATTAGGACGAAGTGGGGCCGGGTGCCCTTTACTCGTGCCATCTGCTCCTCTTTGGAGGTTTAACTAGGTATGTGTAATTCGAAGCAGTATGCCAAGCAAGTGGACCTTGTGCGGTGGCAAGTTGAGAGCGAGGTGGGAAAAACGATGCACAACGGCGCCACTGCTGGCATATGCGAGAGTTAAGCTAGTTTATTTATTCGTACCGTATCGCATCTATTGGTGAAAGCGCAGCAGCCTTTCGTGCTGGAAACACACCAAAGAATATACCGATAAACGACGATGTCCCAAGTGCGATAATTGATGACATCAGATCAACATACGCGGGAAAAAATTGTTGAACGAATGTTACAACGATAAAAGATATTCCTAGTCCCATAATACCTCCTAAAAGTGAAAGTATTACTGATTCACTTAAAAACTGATAAAGAATATCTTTTTCTGTTGCTCCCAGAGCTCTTCTAATTCCAATTTCTCGAATTCTTTCTGTGACAGAAACATACATAATATTCATAATTCCTATTCCTCCTACAATAAGAGAAACTGCGCCAATTGCAACTAAGACTGAGTTTAATATGGAGAAGATGGAGGAAATGGTCGTGATAAACTCTGCAGAGTCGGCAACCGTTATTTCATCCTCTTTATAGCGTTTCATCATTTGCGATTTGACCTCTGCCTTAAAGAGTATAAAGGGTTTATTGTCAGGAGCTTTTATCAGAAATGTCGCAATCTTTTTATCGGTATTAAAGGCATACCCTGTTTTAAGTGGCATATAAATAAACTTGTCAAAATCTGGTCCTCCAAATCCTCCTCCACCTTTTGATTTTAAGATTCCAATAATTTTAAATGTTTGCCCTTCAATCCGCAGTGATTTATTGAGAGCTAGTATTGGGTTATCATACATTTTTTCAATTACTTTTGGTCCCACCACAATCACTCGAGTTCGTTTATCTACTTCTGGTTTATCAAATAATCGTCCATATTCTATTTCAAGGTTTCTGGCGGGAAATATTTCATCAGTTGTGGAATAGAGAGTTGCATAATCGGTTTTTGCGTTCCCCTCGACCTTAATAGATTTTGTAAAAACTGGAATGATAAAAAGTGCATCACGAAGTTTTCTCAATGAGACTAGATCCCGTTCATCAAATTGAACTGCAGAGCGCATTCCTTGAAATCCACCGCTGTTTCCAAATACTTGTCCAGGAATCACGAATACTAAGTTTGTTCCTAAACTATCAAATTGGCCCTTAATATATGCCTTTAATCCTAAACCAAATGAGAGAAGCAATACCACAGATGCCACTCCGATTAAAATTCCAAGTGAGGTAAGAAATGTACGCATTTTACTGCGAAGAAGATCTTTTATTGATGACTGAATAATAAATATAAAATAGTTCATAAAAAATAAGGAATGTTATTCATAACGGATCGCATCCATGGGAACA
>JAPLYR010000105.1 GCA_026395455.1 Candidatus Roizmanbacteria bacterium
AAAAGAATCTGGAAAATACCAGATACTAGAAATACAAGAATTGCAGACATTGAAGCGCTTATTGAGCTTCCTTTAGTGAACGCAGTTAAAAAAAAAAAAAAAAAAGGAATAAGAACTTATTGGTCAACTGCAAATGCACGTGAACATTTCGCTGCAATTTGTATTGAGCCTAGATATTTATCTGAAACAAATATTGCATTTGCCCGTGCAAATCTTGGTTTTCAGGGAAGAGAGGAAGAAAATGTAATGTTACAACGTCCCATTACACCTAGTACACCTATTGAAGAAGTCGATCATTATTTTGTTGGATTGGCAAATCAATTTGCAGATCAAAATTAAATAGCTTACCTCTGTAATCTTTCAATCATCGAATAATATTCACTCTCCAAAAAAACTCTATTCCCTTTTGCACGACCTAAATCAACTATTAGTTGATCATCCATGAGAGCAACTTCATGATATCCTACTTGGGTAAGACCATTTGCCTGAAGTGAGAAAATTGTTAAAAAGTCACCCGGAGCATCAAAATCTGATCCAACCATATGTATAGGCGTGCCAGTTTTACACAGTTTATCTATTTGCGTTAGATGAGCAATAACATTTTTGACATCTGTTTTGCACCCACCCCAAGCTGATGATTGAGTTAAATTTCCAACGGAAGATTCAATTGCTGCTAATTTTTGCTCAACCGAACGTTCTGCCATACATATATTTTACTAAAGGAAACGCTCATATACACGTTGGATAGGAAATAAGGAAAACTACTTCGTTTGATAAATATATAAGCCTATAGTATAATATACTATGGCTGAAAAGCTTTCTATTACACCATCTGGCCCAGATTCAACTGGCGAATATTTTTATAACGCAACTTTAGGTCCTAAAGATGCTATGTTATCTTACCGTGTAGAAAATGGTTACTATCGCTTTGAATATGTATTCTCTCACATTCATAAAGGAGCTTCTAGATTGATAAATAGGTTCTGCGAAGATGTAGGCCCTGGGAACAGAGTAACGGGAGTCATTACAAACTATGAAACGAAAGCGAAACTTAAACAACTTGGGTATGTGCAAAGAGTAAATGAAAAGCAAGCCGATATTCCTGTCGATGAGTCAGATGCACAATCGTTGAAGATGTATGAGGTTTTAGTAACTGGTGGTCTTCAGGATGTACAGTTTTATTTGCAGTATGATGGAAACTCACCGGAGTTCGAGTGCCATAATTGTATCTTTACTGCGTTTACTTAATACAAGGGCTATTAACAAAAAAAGCCCGGAATTGAACCGAGCTTTCTTTGAGGTAAACCGTCGGAGAATTGAACTCCGAGACTGACTCCTGCGGCTTTTAAGTTCCCTGCTCTATCGATGAGCTAATAGCCCTGCGTGGACTATGCGGGAATTGAACCCGCTACCCAAGAATTGTGAAGGCACGGGGATTCGAACCCCGGATTAACGGGCTGAAAACCCGCTGTCCTAGTCCGCTAGACGATGCCTCCTTAAGCGACAAGAGTATATTATAGTCAAAGACTGCTTATTTCGCAAGCTTCTTCTTGAGTTCGTCGATAAAATCTCGTGCATGATCCTTCCCACCCAAGCCAAATGCCAAGCCTCCCGCAATAGCAAGCATTGCAACAAGTCCTGTAAAAAAGATGCGAATGAGGTCTTGAGCAACGCCCAACTGATTTAACATGATGAGAATAGTGAAGAAGAGAATTGTAGAACGAGTAAATACTCCCAAAGAACTTGATGCAGACTCTCCTGCACTTTTTGACCCTTGTCGTACTACGTCAGATGTAAGGTTGGAAATGACGATCCCAACAAATCCTATAATCACTGCAACAATAACATTTGGAATATATAAGACAAATTGATTTAATACCTGAGTTGCTTGAGACAGTCCCCATGTTTCCAATGTGGGAATAAGAAAGAGGATAATGACAGTCCATTTAACAAGTTCTGCAAGCACTGTCTCCCACAGTCGCACGTCGCGAGAACTAATGAGTTTTGTTTTATTTAAGATTGAATCAATACGAGAAAATGCCATGATTGCAAGAAGGAGTCTTTTCAAAAGAAGAGCAACAATATATCCAGTTATAAGGATAAGAAGACCTCCAAAAAAGTCAGGCAAATAATTAACCAATTTGGACCAGAATTGGACTAGAACAAAATTTGTTGAGTCAAACATAGTTGCAAGATTAAATAGTAAAAATCAAAAATTAAAATAATCTCTTTAATCTTTGATATTTGATATTTAACTTTCCTATATTACCTCAAACATTTTTAGTTCCTTGATGTGATAATCAGGAAATAATTGTATTGAGATAACCTGTATGCTAAGTTTACAGTTTTTGATTGTGTTCTGCAAGAGATATGCCTGTGCAACCCGCTGAATATGCTGTAATTTCCTTCCTGTTACAGCCTCATAAGGTTTACCATGAAGGTCCCCAACCCGAGTTTTTACTTCACAAAAATAGAGAGTATTTCCTTTTTTCTTCACCTATTTTGCCGGTGGATTGAAGAGACATGTATAAAACGTATTATACAGTCTTTGCGGCAGGTTTCTTCATTTTTCGTGTTTTTTTGATACTGTACAGCTTGTTTCGTGTTTCTGCTTCAGTATAGTCACGAATAAAGAATAGTTTTGATTTGCTGAAATTACTATGCTTGTCGACTGTCAAAGATACGATGTTTGGTGAAGATAATGGAATAATACGCTCAACTCCAATACCAATTTTGGATATTTTTCGAACTGTGATGTTGCGTGTTTCAGGAGTACTCCCTTTGATCATCAGAAGGATACCTTTGAAAAGCTGTGTGCGTTCTTTTTCACCATCTCGAATCTTGTATTCGAGGCTGATGGTATCACCGACCTTAAGCATTGTTTTGTTGAAATCAAATGAGTTTGCCATATGTTAGAAATGTAATTATACCTTGTAAGGTTATTTTTTACAAGCCTTAATAAAACCTACAAAGATTGGGTGTGGTTTGCCTGGATAACTCTTATA
>JAPLYR010000074.1 GCA_026395455.1 Candidatus Roizmanbacteria bacterium
GATGGCAGAACATTTCCGTGATAAAAAAAACATGGATGTTCTTCTTTTTATCGATAATATTTTCCGCTTTGCACAAGCAGGAAGTGAAGTTTCAGCCCTTCTTGGACGCATCCCATCAGCAGTAGGATATCAGCCAACCTTGGCAAGTGAAATGGCGTCCCTAGAAGAAAGAATTACCTCAACAAAAAAAGGATCTATCACCTCAATTCAAGCGGTTTACGTTCCAGCTGACGATTACACAGATCCAGCACCAGTTGCAACATTTTCTCATTTGGATGGATCCTTAAATCTTGAAAGATCCCTCGCAGAACAAGGACTATTTCCTGCAATTGACCCATTATCATCCAACTCACGAGCGCTTGACCCAGATGTTGTAGGAGCAGAGCACTATCAAGTTGCAAGAGATGTTGTAAAGACATTACAAAGATATAAGGATTTGCAAGACATTATTGCAATTTTGGGAATGGAAGAACTTTCAGACAGTGACAAACTTGTTGTTTCAAGAGCCCGAAAGATACAACGATTCCTTACTCAACCAATGTCAGTCGCAGAACCATTCACTGGCCGCCCAGGAAGATATGTTCCAATGAAAGAAACAGTGAGAGGATTTAAAGAAATTCTAGAAGGAAAACACGATGATAAGCCAGAAACAGCATTTTACATGGTTGGAACAATAGAAGAAGTAAAAGCAAGTAAGTAAGTAGTTAGATGACAACATTCCAAATCATGTCCAAACTAAAATTAATTATCATAACCCCAAAGAAAATAGCTCTTGAAAAAGAGATTGATGGAATAACTCTTCCATCAAGTGAGGGTGAAATGACAATTCTTCCTCGCCATATCAATTTATTTGCACTTCTTGATGAAGGTATTGTCCATTACTGGACTGGAGAAGACAGTGAATATTTGGCTATTGGTGGAGGATATGTTGAAACAGATGGAGAGTCCGTACGACTTTTGGTATCACGAGCGTATGGACAAGATTCAATTGATATGCAAGAAACTGAAAAGGCAATTACCGATGCAAAACTGCGTATGAAAACTGCAAAGTCAGAAGACGCACGAAAAGAAGTCGCTTCCATGATGCGACGATCGGCAATAGACACAAAACTTCTTAAAAAGAAACGAAGACATCCATAAGCCCCTCTTGTTAACCTCGTAGGTTAACAGAGGCTAAAATTACACTATAAAACTTCAAATCCTAAATTCTAAATCCTAATCAAATAGCGCAAAATCTGAAAATTTTAAAACAAATTTTAAATTTAGAATTTATTGTTTTGCCTCATTTGTTTAGAGTTTATAGTTTAGTGTTTAGGGTTTAGGAGTTATTATATTCCCCGGTTTTCTCGATTCCCAGCCTGTATAATAGAACTTTATGGCATTGATTATTGTAGAATCTCCAACCAAAGCACGCACATTTAACCGCATTTTAAAAATTGACGGCAAGGGTGATCAGTATTTTGTTATGGCTACCATGGGTCATATTCGAGATCTTCCAGGGAGTGAGATGGCAATAGACTTTGAAGATCACTTTCGCCCCAAGTATGAATTTATTGAAAAGAGAAGAAAACTTATTGATGAAATGATCGAGAAGGCTAAAGAGCACGATGAGATTATTCTCGCGACCGATTTGGACCGCGAAGGAGAAAGTATTTCTTATCACGTTGCGTTTATTTTGGGTCTCATTAAAGAAAACTGGCCAAATATAGAGTTTGCAGATATATCAAAAAAAGTAAAACGCATTGTCTTTCATGAAATCACCGCAGCAGCACTTAAAGAGGCCTTAGAAAATCCAGCCGAACTTCGTATCGATTTGGTAAAGGCACAACAAGCACGGAGAATACTAGACCGTATTGTAGGTTATGAACTTTCTCCACTTCTGTGGAAAAAAACAGGAAAGAATTGGCTTTCTGCAGGACGTGTACAAACAGTGGGTGTGCGTCTTGTTGTAGAGCGAGAAAAAGAAAGAACTGCTTTCGGACAGGAAGGGTATATTCTCATGACGGGAACATTCACTATTGAAGGAAATGAAGTAACCGCAAAACTGAAGAAAATAAAAGGGGAAGTGGTAGAGATCTCCAAAACAATTAAATTATATGCCGGTGAATATACGTTCACCAGAACATCAATCACAAATGAAACAGCTGAGGATACGAAGAAGGTCTTGATGGCTAGCACCTATGAGGTTGCAGACATGAAAGAGGCAGTTACAAACAGATATCCAACCCCTCCTTACACCACTTCTTCACTCCAACAGGATGCATTTTTCAAATGTGGGTTTTCATCCCGCCAAGTGATGAGCCTTGCTCAATCTCTCTATGAAAAAGGATTTATAACGTATCACAGAACCGACTCATTTAATCTCTCAACACAATTTGTGTTCCGCGCAAAAGACTATATTATTGAAAAGTTTGGAGCAGAATATGCTCTTGAAAAGCCAAGAGGATATCGCACAAAAAGTCGAAGTGCACAAGAAGCTCATGAGGCAATTCGCCCAACAAAATTAATAGAAGTTGATGATTTAGGAAAGAAAAAAGAATCGCTCACCGTAAATCATAAAAAACTCTACAAACTTATTTTTGATCGTGCAGTTGCAACACAGATGAAAGAAGCCGAGCTTAAAACAGTTACTTTTGATTTGGTATCTCCAGAAGCTCACATGTTTGAGGCATCAGCTACCAAAGTAGTGTTTGATGGATTCCTCAAACTCATGGAATCGACAAAACAAGAAAACA
>JAPLYR010000123.1 GCA_026395455.1 Candidatus Roizmanbacteria bacterium
GTGTGATGTTTGCTTTTAATATTCAGTAGGAGTAAAATCAAGTCATTTATAAATTCTTTGAAACACTATGGCAAAACGTATTTTTATAAGCTTTGCAATTGAAGATGAGTATGCAAAAGATTTTTTAGTTGGACAATCTAAGAATAGTAAAAGTCCATTTGAATTTGTTGATATGTCTGTAAAAGAACCTTGGAGTGATTCATGGAAAACAAAATGTAGAGCTAAGATTAAGGGTTGTGATGGTGTTATTGCGCTTATTAGTAAAAAAACAAGAAATGCAGATGGCGCTAGATGGGAAATGAATTGTGCTAGTGAAGAAGAAATCCCAATGATTGGAGTACATATTAATAAGGATGATAAAGGAGCTATACCAACAGAACTTGACGGATATAAAGTAATTGAATGGAGTTGGGAGGGTATAGCTAAATTTATCAATGGTTTATGAAAAAAGCATTAGTGGTAGGAATTAACGGATATGGAACAAGTCCGCTTTCAGGATGTATTAATGATGCAACTTCTTTTGGAAATCTTATCGAAACGAATCAAGATGGAGCAGCAAATTTTGCAGTAAAAATAATCACAGATGATAAGGAGACGGTAACAAAAGGGGGATTAAAAAAAGCTATTTCTGAATTATTTAATGGCGCTAATGACACTGCGCTTCTATTTTTTTCTGGGCATGGATTTTCAAATGAGTTTGGAGGATGTATTGTGACACCCGACTATTCAAGTTATGACGAAGGAATTTCAATGGATGATATATTAAAAATTGCAATCAAGTCCAAGGCAAGAAATAAAATTATTATTCTTGATTGTTGTCACTCTGGAATCTTTGGAGAAGTTGATGACACTAGCGGTAAATCAATCATCTCAGAAGGTATGACCATACTTACAGCTTGTAGAAATGATGAGTCTGCAATTGAAATAAATGGTCATGGTATCTTTACTTCATTGCTCCTTGAAGGACTAAGCGGAGGAGCAGCAGATGTAATAGGAAAAATTACACCTGGTAGTCTTTACTCTTACATAGACAAGGCTCTTGGGCCATGGGAACAAAGACCGATTTTTAAAACAAATATATCAAGATTTACTAGTATCAGAGATGTTCAACCAAGGGTAAAAATAAATGTTCTCAGAAATATTTCAATATATTTCCCAAGTGCAAATTACCAATTTCAATTGGACCCATCATACGAGTACACACAAGACTGTGCAAAGCCCGAGAATGTTAAAGTATTCAAGGAGCTCCAACAGCTACAAAGTATTGGGTTAGTCGTTCCTGTTGACGAAGAATATATGTATCTCGTTGCTATGAATTCAAAAAAGTGTCGATTGACAGCAGTTGGACATTTATATTGGAAACTTTCTAGAGAGAAGAAAATATGAAAATCCACAAAAGCATTAAAAAGACTCTTGGACTACCAATAAAAACCCCTGATACAGAAATTATTTCACAGTGGAAAAAAAGAATTTCAGAACTATGTAAACCATGCTGGGAACTGAAATATTGTCCATATGGGCCTATTGTTGAAGACTTTCCAATCTTTCCTCCAACACGTAAGTATTCCATCGACCATAATAATTATCTAAAAGAGTGCATTAGAACAGGTAAATTTGGTACAGGTGAAAAACTTGATTCATTAAGACGTAAGTGGTTTGAAAAGCAAATAAAAGAGTTCGATAAAGAAGATTATCCTGAAGAAATATCTAAGGAGTTTTTAGAAGCTTCATGTAGGGTATTTGGTCACGTGTGTCCTGTTTTTCTAGTCGCAGAACCGCTAACTGAAACAAAGGAGAGAAGAAAACATAGTCGACATATTCCCAGAGATGTGATTCTAAAAGTCGTAAGGAGAGATGGACAAATATGTCAAAAATGCAATGAGCCTGTTATAGATGATGAAGTAGAATTTGACCATATAATTCCTTTTTCGAAAGGAGGAAACACAACAACAGAAAATTTGAGACTCATTCATAAAAACTGTAACAGAAGAAAAAGCAGTTCATTAAAAGAAGTTTTACACCCTAATCCTATAGAGCATTTATTCGAATTAAAGAAGAAGAAATAGAAGACTGATTAATTTTTAACCTGTTATCAAACTAATATCGGCTTTCTCGGTTTATTAATATAATATATCACCACTTCTAATCTAATACCTACTATATTAAGAGTATGGGTGTCCAACTTAAAAATCTGACGGAGGAAGAACTGATATTGCAAAAAGCTCTTATAATGAGGGGGGTCAAAGTTGACCTTCATTACAATGATGGACATAAGTGTGTTGATTTGTTCTTACCTGAAGCCAATATCGACATTGAAGTAGATGGTATGTACCATTTAACAAAAGCAAAACAGATTTTAAGCGATTTTAAGAGAGAATACTGGTCACAAAAAGAGGGTCGTCATACACTTCATATATTAAATATTGCTTTAGAAAAGAACCTAGATTTAATTGCAGATGCAATCAAAGAAGTAACGTGCGAATTGAAAGTGTTATTGAAACTTGAAAAATTAATAAAAGAAACAATAGCGTCTCCTCGTAAATTACAAACTAAAAGAAGCACACCTTTAAGTATTGATCTATACAAGAAGAAGGGGCTTATCTTTGATAGAAAACTAAATAATCAGTGAAAATTGTTCTTGATTATCAAAAAATAATTGTGGATATTCGATAATATTTGACCAATTGGTAGTTCTATAATCAGACCAACACGCCCGCCAGCAATATAATTTTGGGGTAGTGGAAAATGAGTGTGAATAAATTACTATTCTTTTTCTGGGGGACGAAATTTTTTTAACTGCTCATTTATTACCTTTTTTGGAAAAGGTTTTGATTTTTCCTTTAATTCTTCTTGATAATACATCTTCATATATCTAACAATTGACTTTAACCAGGTGGAATGGAATGGGAGTTCTCCGCTATTTTTTACAAGAACTTGAAATAGGTAGTCTACCTCAGCTGGATTTAAGTTTTCATCATCCATTTTAATTGTGTCAAAAAAATCTCTTGTTTGTTGTAGGTTGAAAGGTTTTGGTCTGACTGTTACTTGAGGTATAGAGTCGGAGCTGAGCATTGTTTTAAACAATGCCAGAATCTCTCGTGATTTATCAACTTCACCAACACAAAATACCAACTTAGCCCCTTTGGTAGTAATTGATTTAACTACGGAAATTACACTTTCAGGATCTTTAGAAAATTGGAATAAAAAATCACCAAATTCTTCTAATATGATAGTTTGTCCTTGGTGCATTTTATCTATTGTACGGATAAGCTCAGGCAAATTGGTCTGCTGTTGAACGGTGACTTTTTCATCACCTCCAAGACCATTAATAATTCCTGGAACAATATAACGAGAAGTTCCTGTTCCACTTGTTACATCGAGATGAACATAGTCTGAGCTTTGTAATCCATTCAATACGGTATTAACTTCACTTCGACGATAATCTTCTAATCTCTTTTCAGAAGTATCGGGGGACTCAAACATTTCAAAACGTTTTCCATTTGATGTGTGAAAATACGTCTGTTTTTCTGCCAAAATATTTTTTTTTGGGAGTATTTTACGATTAAGATTACCTTGTGCAGGAGCGCTCTCCTGGTTATGGTTTACTATCATATTGTTGTTGTCAAATTATCAATTATATCAATATCTATATCAACATCTAACCCATCAGTTGTCCTAAAATCATACCATTTACCCCGCAGAATCGCTTCAATTTATTCTTACAGATATAGAACGTAAAATTATCGATATACTATATCTTATTAACTATAAATATATAAATATGATCTGCCCAAAGTGTGGAGGGGGAATGAATGAAAGAAATGTCGATTTTTTAACTTCATATAATGACACGTTAAATAGTCTAGACAGTCTATATAAAAAATTTGTTTTTTTTAGTATCTTCCCATTTTATCCTTTTTATGTTCGTACAAATGGATTAGTCTACTTCTTTGTCAGTCAGCTTAAACTGAAAACTTTCCTTTGTCCAGATTGTAGCTTCATAGGAAACAACCTATTTCCAACAGACGATGCATTCAAGGGAAAAGTAAAAAATCCAACAATATATATTGTTATAATCCTGACCCTAATGATAATAGTGGCTTTACTGATAAACTGGGCTATTATTCAAAGTAAAACCCCGTAGGCATATTTATAAAATAATTAGCACCATCTCATTCCACTAGCATAGATATTTTATTTGCATTCTCCGCTCTGATGAATGAGTAGAAACTTCCTACATATTTTGAGATACTTTAGAAATGGATCAACCAGTTTCTGATTTACAAAAAATATACCTAATTATCTGCAACATTATCCTTTTACTACTTGCATGTTTAGGAGGTTATTTTGTCGGAAAAGGAGCACATTTAACTACCGTCCAAAAAACTGAAAAAAATCTTTCTTCTACCACCTCAACAATTACTTCAAAGTTACTTGTGCCAACCATAAAAATACCCACTCCCACAATTAATATTGTCAATGAAAAATGGGGCTCATTTTCTCAGGAATATGTATATGACTACACTTTTAAGGCGTCATATCCTTTAGATAATGAACATGAACCATTTATTTTTAATTCAGGGAACTCAGGTTGGCCGATTAGTCTCATAGAGAGATTCTTTACAACAAATATCTCATTTGGTGACTACCGAATTGGTGTATCTGGCATTGATCCAACAACTTGTTATACAAATACATGTAAAGACGTTATCGATTCCATCGTTCAAGAGGAAAACGTTATTATTGATAAAATTCCTTCAAAAAAAATTACTGCTATCATAAGTCACAATGGAGGGCTACAGGAAAAACAATCCGCAGTTTTATATATTATCCCTCATAATAATAAATATATTGTTCTTTATTCTTTTTATCCAGATGCGGGATTTGACAAATTTATTTCAAGCTTTAAGGTAAGAGGTAATAGTGAAAGTTTTGAAGATTTGCAAAACACACCATAGTTCTTTACATATTTTTATTTGCTATGCCTTCATAAATGAGCTATTATATGAATATGGGTTCATATAATTGTTGTTCATCAAAAAGCAAAGAGGCAAATAAAATATCCATTTTAATCCCTCTTCTCAAAGTCGTCACAGAAGAAAGTAGACTTAAGATACTTTGTATATTGCAACAAGGAAGTCACTGTGTCTGCGAGATTACGGAACACATTGATCTTTCTCAAAGCCTCATATCACACCACTTAAAAGATCTAAAAGAAGCAGGAATTGTAATAGATGAAAAAAAAGGGTTACGTGTTTACTATTCATTAACAAAAGTAGGGAAACACATTATTAATTTGCTATTTAAAATATGAACATTCAAGTATTAGGAAGTGGATGTGCAAAATGTAAAAAGCTATTTGAAATCACTCAAAAAGCGGTGACGGAAATGGGAAGAGATGAGAAAGTAGAGTATATAACTGATATTTCAAAAATAATTGAAATGGGAATCATGACAACTCCCGTTTTGGCGATCGATGGAAATCCTGTCATGACTGGTTTTACTCCAGATATTGAAAAAATTAAAAGAATCATAAACTCTGGCGTTAAAGCGGATGATGATTCTTCCAAGTGCAGTTGTGGCGGAACGTGTTAATACCTATTATGGATATATTTAAGCCAATTCAACTCTTTGCTGATATTGTTACTTTTCAGATGCTTCACATCCTACCTCATTCATATTGGGGAGACACAATCAACTTTTTTATCTACGATACAATAAAGATTGGACTTCTTCTCGTGATAATTAATTACTTCATGGCTTTTACACGTTTTTATTTCCCAATGGAAAAAGTGAGAGATTTACTCCTTAAACGAAGATGGTTTGGAATTGATTATGTATTTGCTGCATTGTTAGGTGTCATAACCCCATTTTGTTCATGTTCATCTATTCCATTATTTATTGGATTTGTGGGAGCAGGTATTCCACTTGGTGTAACTTTTGCTTTTCTCATTAGCTCACCCTTGGTAAATGAATCTTCTCTCTATCTCTTTCCCGCATTATTTGGAATGAAAGTCACCATACTCTATAACATACTTGGCATTTGTATCGCAATACTTGGAGGTCTTCTTATTCAAAAACTTGGGATGGAAAAATATATTAAACCAGAACTTTTAAAGTTTAAATCTCGTAAACAAGTAGAACAGGAAAATGGGGGAGAGTCTCTTCCAATAAAAGATCTTCTCATATATTTTTGGAATGATGGGATGAATATTACAAAAAGTATTTTTCCATACGTCTTATTAGGAGTTGGGATGGGAGCGTTAATTCATGGATTTGTACCTGCATCATTTATCGTGAAATATCTTTCACATAAATCATGGTGGACTATCCCACTTGCCACCTTACTTGGAGCACCGCTGTATGCAAATTCAGTCGGAGTAATACCTATCATGGAAGTACTCGTTCAAAAAGGAGTACCACTAGGAACAGCACTATCATTTATGACTGCAATCGTGACTATATCCATTCCAGAGTCTATGATTTTAAAAAAAGTAATGAAGTGGCAATTACTCGCGGCATTTTTTGGGATTACACTTATTGGGATTATGATAATGGGATATGTTTTTAACTGGATTTTATAAGGCGACAATATTCCTTTATATACTTGCAAGACGATCTGTATGCATCTAAATGGTTTATTGTTACAATGCAGTAGACGATGGCTGAATTACTACCTCCTTTTTCACTAGCTTGCCCAATGAAATGTGGCGAGGTCGTCAGACTACTTCAGATGATAGCGGCACATGCTGAATTCACCGGAATAGGAGTATCCGTAAATGCTGATAGAAAAACATTCCTTCCTTTCCAAGAGGAAAGCATTCCTAAAAACAATGCATTAGTGCTACTAGAAATACCACGCGATACATGTATGCCATATTTCTTCGGGGAATTGGTTGCAGCTTTAAATGACAAACCGCAAGCAACACTTCATGGAGGTAAGAAATAAAATACACATTATGAGTATTGATAAAGTATGATTAAAGCTATGCCCACAATACAGTTTCTCAGGTCTTTTCGCTTTGGTGAATATGCATACTTTGATTTTATTGCAGCCTTTTTAGGGATATATCTTTTATCTCCATTATTAGTAAGACTTTTTCTCTCTCTACGAGTCAAGACTTCAAAAAAAACATGGCTCTTTCTTACTTTACCCTTAAGTATTCTTATTCATCTACTCGTTCACAATATAACTCCTATGACGAGAGACTTTATGGATTTGCATGGTCATTATGGTATTAAAATACTTACAATTGGATTATTGATAAAAGAGACTAAAGAAAAAAACTAAGAGTTAAGGCTTGACATTCACTGGGGCAGCAGAAGCCGCATGAATTGCAGCAGAGGTTTTATTTTCTGATAGACATATCACACTTTTTGCATTTACGAAAGTAAAATTATCATCCCCAGTTGCACCATTAAGTACATCTCCGGCATCTGCAGTATATATATTCCCAGCAGTATTCAATGAAAGGAACCAATCACCAACAGTTTGTGCTGTTTCGCCAGTTCCTTCTAATGCTTTCGGAACGGTTGCAGTAATTGTTCCACTTTCACCGACCGCAGAACAATAGGCAGGCGTTGTTAAATCTGGATCAGGTGTTCGAGTAGGTTCTTCTGTGGGGGTTGTTGTTGATGTGGGTGTTGGCAGTGGTGGAGGAGTTTCCATTTGTGTACTATTACTCACGCAACCGACGGTTAATAAAACAGGAGAAACTTTAATCGCTAAGCGTAAAAGGTTACCTCCCAAAGAGGCTCTGCTATCACCCGCGACAGATTGTGAAGTTGTACGCTGTTCTAATGCTCCCATGGTCGTATATTATATCACCAATAGAACGTGACAGATTAGATTGTTAATACAGCCTTAAAATGAATAACAATGCGAATATGGGGACCAGTGTGTTATTCAGTCAATACATAAACCTTTTTGGGGACTTGTCCCTTAAAGTTCATTTTCCCATTATCAAATGTTACGCTTTCTGCACGAAATGATGTGCTATGTTTTTGAATGACATCGTTAAGTACAGATTCTGCTTCTTTATTTGCTTGAGCAACGATATCTCCTGGGATAGGGATAGCTCCTATTTGTACTGCCTGTGCATTAACACTGACAGTATCATTAAATACTGATCCTTTTCCTTTTACATAAATAGGGACTTCAATCGGAGGAATGTTGTATTTTTGCATTGCGTCCTTTATCTGACCTTCTGAATATCCAAGTGCCACCGCATAAGGAATTGCCTTTGATACAACGAGAGTACCTGAAGATTCAATAGTTCCATCAGGATGAATGAGAATTTGCAGATTTTTTACTGGATAATTTTTCCAAGGACGATTATTAGAATGTGCTGTTAATTCTTTACTGTCCATCGTAATCGATATGTCTTTTTTTCCTTCAAACGTATAGTCTTTAATTGCATCAGTACTTTTAATTGATACCAGCTCCACCCCCATTTTTGAAATTGCCTTTATAGAATCATCTTTTGTAATTTTAATACCCAAATCTTTTGGACCAGCGCCAACAAGAGGAGAAAGACCCGGTACAAGGCCCATTACGGTGAGTGCAACTAATACGATAAGGACGGGGGTTATGATAATCCCAAATAGTATTTTTAGCATACCTGTAGTATAGCAAAAACTAAAGGTTATTTATATTTGATCCAACCACTCGCAATTCTTCAAACAGTTCCAGTGCAGATTTGGTTTTAAGAACTGTTTTAAAATTATCTCGCCATTGGAGTGCGCCCACATTTCCTTGATCAACTAATTCTTGCGCAGTAAATGCCATTTCAAGCATGTTGGCATCTTTTGCTATGTTGCCCATTTTTGTTGTTCTAAAATCCGTCTCATTCCATAAGCGATAGATGTCGTCCTTCATAAATGACACCTCCGTCAGTTGCTCTGTTATTGCTTTTTCTTCAAACTTTTTTACATTTTTTATATATCTGCTTGCGGTTCTATGAATATCACCCAATCGACATTCTCCAATATCTTTGAAAGTAACTGCCGTCACAACTTCATATGGATTTTCATATTCTTCCATGACCGCTAAAATATACCCTATCTGTGCTGCACGAAGGCAATGTGCAGCTACCGTCTCTGGATTATCAACTCCGATAATTCGCCATCCTTCATGCTTAATTCTCTTCAGTTGACCGAGTTCAAAAATAAAGTTGGCAATAGATTTTATATTCATACGGACGATTTTAATTTATTAACATAATAAGCACGTTCTTCATGAGTTGTATTTATTTTATTTTTTGCATTTTTAAAAAATGAATCATTTGTGTAGCGTGGGAACACATGGAGATGAAAATGATAAGCATGTTGGTCACCTGCAGGTTCATTATTTTGTTGCAGAGTGACACCTTGACAGTTATATGCTTTTTTTATCATGATTGAATACTTCTTTGCGTACTCAATAATACGATGTGCAATTGGTGTTGGTAAATCATATATGTGCTCATAGTGACTGTTTGGGACAATAATAATATGACCCTCATTTCCTTTGATAAAAAATGAATTAACAAAAATCGAAATGGAGTCATCTCTATAAACAAGATCAGTTTTCTTTAAGAGGGTATGTTCGTTTTCAATTCCTTTTATCCCCAAACAAATTGGGCAAATATAGTTGTGGGGGGTATGATTAAACATAGTAGTAGTATTGTAACAAAATCTCTTATTTGAAAAATATTTCTGAAGAAAATGAAGATGATGTTTCAATGGAGTTATCGTCAAACAGAATGAGATACTCAAATGAAAAATGGGGGGTTAATTTTTTTGCGGGAACTAAGAACAAACAGGTAGAAAGAGCATCTGCAAGAAGCGCATCCGAAGCTATAACCCAAGTTGCCAAAATGTTACTTGGAGAGGATAGGGTTTTGGGATTAATGATGTGATGATATAATCCCCATGATCTTCTACTTCCCGCTGAGGCACAAATACTTCCTTTTGAAAGGGTGACTACGCCAATTGCTTGCTTAAAGTTCAATGGATTTTCAAGCCCAATCCGTATTGGCTTACTGCTGAATAATAAAATATCTTTCCCCGCATCAATACAAAATTCTGGAAACCCTTGTTCAATGATAATGTGTGAAACTAAATCGATAAGATGACCTTTACCTGCGGCACCAAAGTCATATGTTGCTGATTTTTTAATATTGATATGTGGAAATGAAATATCTGCTGTATCTTCCCATGCCGGGGGAGTATGAAGAGTTGTTGGAGTTAAAGAATATTTCATGTCATATCCCGCCTC
>JAPLYR010000107.1:0-831 GCA_026395455.1 Candidatus Roizmanbacteria bacterium
GGTGGCTATTCTAAAAATGGAGAGTCAAAGAAAGTTGCTGACGGTATGCTTTATGTCATGGGAGACAACAGACCACGATCGTCAGATTCACGTGAATTTGGTCCTATTACTCAAGAAAGTGTAATTGGACATGTGTTCTATCGCTATTTCCCTCCGAGTAAAGCAGGAACTATCCCAAATCCTTTTCCGGCAGACTTCCAATCATACGTAAAAACCGTTCCACACCTTGCTTTCGGTCTGCCCGTGAGCCCTTCCATTCAATAATAAGCTTCGTTTTTGTGCGTGTTTGAGTTGCTTTTGAATCTGCATTAAATTGTGTTTGTAGTGTTAATTGTGCTTTTTTGATTTTCTCATTTTGAATATACTCCCCTTCTGAGGTGACGCCATGAAGCTTCCCACGTACTAATTCTTCTGTTTGAAGTACCGTTAGATTATCTCTCAGCACGATTTCATAGATATCCATGATGTCTGTCTGTGACTGGAGAAGTGAAATAACAAATAAATGGCTCATGGAAATAAGCTTTGAATAATACCCATCCATGATAATTTCAGAGAGTTTATTGAGGCGCATGATGTGGCAGAGATAGGACGGCTTCATGCTAAGCGCATTTGCAAGATCTTTTACTCGAATATGTTTCTGATGTATCAGAAAGTTTATGAGTTTGGTTTTACCAAAGTAGTCAGACTCTCTCTTAATTTGCTCAATATAATCAATAACGTCTTGCTCCATTGGAATATTGTAACACACGGAAGAAGTGTCTTAGACGACACAGATGTAGGTCTTTCCAAGATTCTTGACGAACTCTACTTTTCCAGCTTTTAAAGCCATGA
>JAPLYR010000107.1:959-2657 GCA_026395455.1 Candidatus Roizmanbacteria bacterium
TTTGTGTCAAGATTATGTTGCCTGCAACAACTACTTCGCCTCCATATTTCTTAACGCCAAGTCTGCGTGCTCGAGAATCTCTATTTCCTTTTACAGCTCTTTGAGCTTTTGTATGTGCCATATGATGTTATGAAATGCTGACAATTTGAACTTTAGTATACTTTGGTCTGAATCCGGTTGTCTTTCTATATCTACTTTTTGCCTTAAATTTTGAGATGCGTACTTTATCTCCTAATACATGTTCAACAACTTTTGCTTTGACTTTGCTTGCGATAAGAGGCATACCGACTTCAACGTCGCCTTCTGGATCAAATGAAGCTACAGCTTCAAATTCAAAATCTGCGTCTTGTTCTGCTTTCAATAGATCAACGATTAAGATGTCGTTTTCTTTTGCAATATACTGCTTTCCACCTGTTTTAATGACCGCGATTTTACTCATAAGTAGTAAGTATAACGTACTGTCCTCAAATTTTCAAATGGGTTTTTAGGACTTCAGCAGTGCAAACCCTATACACAGAGCCACAAAGAACGATCCTCCATAGGAAATAAACGGCAATGCAATCCCTGCAATCGGAAGTAGCCCCAGATTCATACCTATATTTACGCCTGTCTGAATACAAAGTAAAAATGCTAAACCCATACTATAAAGGTATTTATACCGGGTATCTGAGTCGTTTCCTCCAATAAATTTATAGGCACGAATAAAGAGCATCAAAATAAGAATAAATTCAAGGACAAGTACAAAGAACCCTCCTAAAAACCCAAACTGTTCAACAAGAGAGGAAAATGCAAAGTCTGTATTATTCTCTGGTAAGAAAAATAATCGTGACTGTGTTCCCAAGCCCAGCCCCTTCCCAAAGAATTGCCCAGAACCTACAGTTATGATTGCCTGAATCATATTGTATGCGTCACCTTGCGTATCCGAATGTGGTTGTATAAAACTTACAATGCGAGCCTGCTGATAGTCATGAAGAAAAAACCAACTAAATGGTAAAAGGATAAAAACAAGAATCCCAGATACAACAAGATAGCGCTTAGGTATGTCAGACACTAAAAGCATAAAGATCAACACTCCTACAAATACAGATGCATTCCCTAAATCTGGCTGACGAAGAACAATAAATGCGGGAAGTAATGAAACAAAAAGAACAGTGATATAAAAGAATGGAGTCATTTCGTACCTTGTCCTGCTACTTAACAATTTTGCTATAAACATTATGAAAAATATCTTTAGGTATTCTGATGCTTGCAAATTAGCAAATCCAAAATCAATCCATCGCTTTGAACCCTTGACTTCCAACCCAATAATAAATGTGACAATAAGAAGTGCAAAAAAAGACCAAAAAATGGCTTTGATATTTGCAAGGAAAAAACGTCTTCCAATTCGCTTAATAATTAAAAAGGCAATTATTCCTGCCGCAATATAACTCAATTGAGACATACCAAAGCGAGGTTTAATACCAAACTGGTTGAACAGAGAAAATACCCAAAGAAAAAAAGAGGGAATAAGAAGTGATGTCATAGATATGCAAAACAAAAATGTAAACTCAAATCAAAAGAACGTGAAGTATTTTCTAGCTTTTACTCCACCTTCATTTCTTCCCCCGCCACAATTTCCCCAGCCAAAACTCTTTTAGCAATGTATTCTTTCCACTGCATAAATTCTTCTGGAATGGTTAGTTTTATTTTTTGATCTGG
>JAPLYR010000107.1:2733-9632 GCA_026395455.1 Candidatus Roizmanbacteria bacterium
CCGTGAGAACAGTATCAAATACAACTTCATGTTGTTCTGACTTCCCTTTTGAAAGTGACACTTTTTTTACATTGAGCTCTGATTTGAGGATGTCAAGAAGCGCGTCTGTTGCTTCAAAAACAGTATCTTTTGCAAGATTGATAGTAACCAAACTTAATGGCTGTCGTACTTTTAATTTATTTTCTTTTCGAACGCGGTGACCTGCCTCTGCACACGATCGAATGACTGCCATATCTTGAATGATGCTGGTATTTTTTGGTGCAACAAGATCAATCCAGTTTGCCAAATGTACTGATTTTTCTCCAGTGAGATTTGTATATATCTCATCAGAAATAAATGGCATGATTGGTGAAACGGTAACTGCAAAAACGGTAAGAACCGCATGTAATGTTTCGTAAAAAGATTGCTTATCCTTTTTATTATCAGAATTTACCCATACACGATCTCGACTTCTTCGAATAAACCATGTAGAGACATCATTCATAAATGCTTCGCCACCTAGTGCAACTGTTTGAACATTAAATTCAAGATATGCTTTTTTTGATTCAGCAACATAGTTGCTCAATCGTGCCATGATCCATTCATCGAGAATATTTGGTTTAGAAAGTGAAAGGGATGGAGCTCCTTGCAACTCAACATGTTCCATGCCCGCATAATCTACAAAGAATTTGTACACATTCCATACCATTAAGTAGAACTGTCTTCTTACTTCATCTGCTTTCTTATATCCAAAAAGCATATTGTCTGCGGGGTTTTGTCTTGCAAACATCCATCTCATAACATCCACTCCAATTTTTTCTGCTCCTTCGTTAAACTCAACGGAATTCCCCCAACTTTTATGCATTGGTCGTCCATCTTCACCGGTACATGTTGCATATCCAAGCACTGTTTTAAATGGAGGCTTGTCTTCCATGACCGTTGACATAGCAATAAGTGCATAAAACCAGTTTTTAAACTGACCTGGGAAAGATTCTGTTATAAAGTTAGCGGGAAACCATTGCTCCCACTCTTTTTTATTTTTTAAATATAGAGGATCGGTATTATCATCACTAATTGTTGAATACGCTACGATACCTGCATCAAGCCATGGATTGCCCACGTCTTCTATGCGTTCAGTTTCTCCTTTGCAGTGAGGACATGCAATTTTGACTTCATCAATAAATGGTTTATGTGGAGAATGCCCATCAAATTCTTTCCATCCTTTTACAGCGCGTTTTTCCAGTTCTTCTTTGGACCCAATCACCTCAAATGATTTACATTCTTTACATTCATAGATAGGAAGAGCAAGTTCACGCTCCATACCAAATCCTGGAATCCAGTTTATTTGTTTGTCGACATTTACCATACGAGATCGCAGTGTTCTTCCATCAGTTCCTGGCTTATCCATTGCAATATACCATTCATCAGCTACCTTCCAGACAAGTTCTGCTTTACATCTCCAACATGCAGGATATCGGTGCTTATAACGTAGTGTTGAGAATAAGAACTCACCATCTTGATATGTTTTTAAGAAATCGATAATTAATTCTGGATGCTTCTTTGCATTCTTTCCACTAAAATCTCCAAAACCAGGAAGATAACTTGCATCATCTGCAATAACAGGGATCATAGGAAGTCCCAGTTTGCGACCCAACATAAAGTCTTCAGTTCCCGCACTCACCGCTGTATGTACAAGACCAGTCCCCTCTGTTGTAGAGATGGGCATGATCATGGCATCAGTTGGCACTACTGTGTGAAACTTTTTATTGCTTTTTTTTACTTCTTCTACTGCTGGCAAATGGTCAAATGGACCATCATATGTCATTCCTACCAATTCTTTTCCAAGAACGGTTTTTTCAATTGACTGATATTCTTTTTTGAAGACTGCCTCAACAAGATCTTTTGCAACCCAAAATAATTTACCCGTTGATCCTTTGACAAGAGCGTACTCAATTTTTTCATCAACTGCTACGGCAATCTTTGCAGGAATGGTCCATGGAGTTGTGGTCCAAACGAGGAGGTATTCATCTTTTTTTCCAACAACAGGAAACTCAATAAAGACAGATTCATGAACAACTTCTTTATAGTCTTCTGTAAGCATTTCGTGCTGAGAAATAGCGGTTTCACAGCGAGGACACCAAGGAACAGACTCATGCCCTTTATACACCCATCCATTTGTATGACAAGTGCTCAAAAAACGCCATATCATGTAGTTATTTGCGTCTGTCATGGTGAAGTATGAATGTTTCCAGTCCATGAAATATCCCAAACGTTTTGATTGCTCAGTTTGAATGCCAGAAAATTTATATACTCGTTCTTTACACAGATCAACGAATTTGGCAATGGAGGCTTTTTTATCTCCAGGTACCAAGTTCTCAATATCTTTTTTTGAATGAAGCTTTAATTCTTTTTCTACCTCTACCTCGACCCATAAACCCTGACAATCAAATCCACTTTGAAATCGTTGTTTATCTCCTAAAAGATTATGAAATTTTTGCCACAAATCTTTGTATGTTCTTCCCCATGCATGATGAACTCCCATTGGATTGTTTGCCGTGATTGGTCCATCTAAAAATGAAAATGTTTTGGTTGCACTGTCATTTTTTGTTAAGTAGCCATCAATAATGCCAGTTGAATACCATTTATCAAGAAGAGTCCTTTCCATTTCTGGAAATTGTTGAGTGGAAGAAACTGGTTTAAACATGAAGAATATTATAGCACTATTTCTTCCTCACATCCCCTTTACTTCTTTCTTAAGAATGCAGGGATGTCGAACTCGTTGTCTTCTTCCAAAATATCGTCGGATGTTGAAAGATCGACTTGTTGAGTTGAACGCACTTCTTCTTTTGCTGATCTGTCCTCTACTGCTTTTGCATATGATGGTTCAGAATCTTCAAGTAGTTCCGTTGATTTCTTAAAATTAAACAATTTCAATTTATGTTCATCAAATTTAGTTGCAACCAATGTTACTTTTATTTGATCAACCATCTGTTCATCAATAACTGCTCCAAAAATGATGTCTGCGTCTGGATCAACACTTTTTGTGATGATCGAAGCAGCTTCATCAATCTCTGCCATGGTCAAGTCTGGTCCTCCCATAACATTAAAGAGAACACCTTTTGCTCCTTCAATTGAGGTGTCAAGAAGTGGGGATGAAATGGCCATTTTTATTGCTGCAATTGCACGTTTGTCTCCTGAACCAGTACCAACACCCATAAGCGCTGTGCCTGCATTTGACATAATAGTTCTTACATCAGCAAAGTCTACATTGATAAGTCCTGGAACAGTGATAAGTTCTGCAATTCCTCGCACTCCTTGATGAAGAACTGAATCTATCTTTCGGAATGCTTCAAGGACTGGTGTTTTTCTATCTACTACTTGTAAGATTTTTTGATTAGGAACAACAATAAGAGTGTCTACTTTTTCTTTCAGTCTTTGAATTCCTTCATCTGCCGAAAATCGTCGTCGTGATCCTTCAAAATCAAATGGTTTTGTAACCACTGCTATTGTTAATGCTCCGGATTCTTTTGCAATTTCTGCAACTATGGGTGCAGCACCTGTCCCTGTTCCGCCGCCTTCTCCACAGGTGATAAAAACCATGTCGCAACCTGCAATCTCTTCTTTCAATCGTTCACGAGATTCTTCTGCAGCCTTTTTTCCCATTTCAGGATCGCCACCGCTTCCTAAGCCACGAGTTACATTTTCACCAATTTGAACTTTGACAGCTGCTTTGCTGTGTAAGAGTGCCTGTGCATCTGTATTGACTGCAACAAACTCAACTCCCGCTATACCACCTTCGCTTATCATCGAAGATAAAGCGTTTCCTCCACCTCCACCAACACCAATAACTTTTATTCGAGCTGGTTGACCTGCGCTTGGTTTTATTAACATAATCTATAAATCAAAAATTAAAAATCAAAAATTAAAAAATCATATAAAACTACAAATATTTGAGCTTTGCCTTGTATTTTTGATATTTGATTTCTAATATTTAATTTTCTTATGGGATAAATTGTTTAAAAAAATTCTTTAATTTCCCCATTTGTCCATTCACTGACATACCTTTGAACATCGAGCCAAAATCACCAAAGGAAGTATCTTTTACTTTGTTTGTTTGTTTTTGACCATATAAAATAAGTCCAACAGTTGCAGCAAATTGTGGATCAAGAATTTCATCAATAAGCCCAGTAACTCCAACTGGAATTCCAACCCGAACAGGGAGTCCAATTACTTTCTTTCCCATCTCGCTTACTCCAACGGTAAGAGCACCACCGCCTGTTACTACAAGTCCTGAAGGAATTTGTTCAAAATATCCACTTTTCATAATCTCATCTCCTACAAGTTTAAAAAGTTCTTCAAGTCGTGGTCCAATAATACCGTCCACAATGGTTTTGACTGAAACATTATCAAGAGATTCTTCAATATTGAGTTCATTCAGAGGAAGTTGTTCTGTGTTTTTCTTTTGTCTATCTGAAGATTTAAGATGTTTGCTTAAAAAAAGTTTTATTTTCTCAGCAGAATCAAGGGACACCCTTGTCCCAACTGCAATATCGTTAGTGATATGTCGAGCACCAACTGGAAGAGAGCTAGAATATGACAATGCTCCATCTACATACAATGCAAGATCTGTTTTTCCTCCTCCAATATCAACACAGGCAACTCCCAATTCTTTTTCGGTATCGGTAAGAACAGATTCGGCAGATGCAAGACCTGCAAATAAGAATCCATCATTTTGAACGCCAAGATCCTCAATACATCGTTCAATATTTTTTAAATTAATTTGTGATGCGGTAATGATATGTGTATCTACTTCTAAACGCACTCCACTCATGCCAATTGGATTTCTGATTCCCTCTTGACCATCTACGATAAAGTCGCGGGGAGTAACCTCGATTATCTGTTTAGTTGAGGAAAGTGAGATTGCACGAGCAGCTTCAACAACACGATTTACATCTTCTTGAGTTATTTCTCCTTGTGTATTAGCAACTGCAACACCCCCTCGAGAGTTAAGTGAGGCGATATGAGGACCTCCAACTGAGACAAATGCATGATTTATTTTCTGGCCTGCCATACGCTCTGCGCGCTCAAGACTTTCTTCAATTGCGCCAGCTACTTTATCAATGTCTACAATCAATCCTTTTTTTATGCCTCGGGAGGGAGTACTGTTGAAACCAATGATACGGAGTTCATCACTGTCTTTTGTTTCTATACCAACAATTGTGGCAATTTTAGAGCTTCCAATGTCTATCGCTGTGATTATTCGTTCATTCATGGTTTCATTTTTGCGGTAACTGTACAACTGGTTTATCAAATCGCAAATCAAGACGTACTGCTTTCAATGTTCCTACTTTAATCTGTCGAATAATTTGCCGTACTTCGTGCGTCTGTAACTCTACTGGACGCGACTGTGAAAATGCGACTTCAAACCCCTTTGTCTTACATGCTATCATATCGACGCTATCAATAGCAACTGTTTCCACGCTGTATCCTTCACTCTCCAGAAGCGAAATAAAGGTAAGAGCTCTCTCGATTGCGGTAAACCCAATTTTTTGTCCTGTTTGATACTCAGAATGATGGATTGTTTGATAGAAATGGATTGAGGGAGATGGAATTTCTTCGGTTCTTTCTTTCATTACGATCGTACCACTTTTGGCAAGTGCAATATATCCATAATCGGTTGCCAAATATGCAGCAGGTTTTTCTTTTTCAATGACAAGAATAATGGTGTCAGGAAATTTGATATGACTCTCAGTAACTTTAATCGTTGGAAATCGATTATGAATAGTCTTGCTTATCTCAGCGGGTTGAACGGTAAGTGTTGAAATTCCCTTGACCAGGGTGAGTATGGTTTTTTTTTCGTCTTGCGTTAAACCATATACTTCAACTTTTTGAATTCTATATGTGGTATTTATATACACTAAAAGGAAAAAGCCAATACATATGCCGAGGATAAAGAGGAGACTAGGAATGAAGTATTTTTTGAATAAGTGTTTGTGTGGCATCTCGTTTTAATTGAAGTGGTAATGAATTAAATGCTTTTGTATATTGTTTTTGTTTTTTATGAAATGTGAGGATTCCGGAAATTAATTGACTATTGTTTACTTTCTGATCAAACACTTCTCCAATATTGTGGTCTTTAAAAAAATCTGCATGTGCTCTTTGCTCACCATTTGCAGACCATGGCAATGGAATAAAAAGTGCTGGTTTTTGGAGTGCAATTAACTCAAAGAAAGTATTTGCTCCGGAACGACCAATGACAAATTCTGCTTTTTCATATACAGATCCAATATCATTATCATTAATATGTGCCAAAGGCACATATCTATTAGGATACAGTTTCTGATAGTGCTTTTTTAGTTTTTGTGCAGTTTCTAAATCTCCATATTCTTTAACATCCCCTGTTTGATGAATAATAGTAAAGAGTGGAAGAAGCGTTTCAAGGGCAGAAAAAATATGTTGATTAACACTGTGACTTCCGAGTGAACCACCTGTGACATAGAGAACAGGGGCAGAGGTATCAAGTGGAAATGAAAGTGGATTTTTTGTAAAAACAACCTCACGTACAGGATTTCCAATCCACTCTGTTTTTTGCTGAGGAAAATAATGCAGCACCGATTCAAAAGCTACAAATATTTTATGGGAAAAAAACCCAATGAGTTTGTTAGCTGATCCTGGCTTCATTGTTTGCTCATGTGTAAAAACGGGAGTATGAAAGACCCATGCCCAAAATGCAATAGGAAGAGCGATATATCCTCCAAATGAAACAATGCAGTTTGGTTTTTCCTCAAAGATAATCATGAGTGCCTGCAAAAAACCGTATGGCACGCGTAACATATTGAGAATGCTACTTTTTGTGATAAGACGAGTAATCCTCCCAGCTTGTAGTTCTTGGAATGGTATGTTTCGTTCAATACATCCTT